>JANWZF010000026.1 GCA_025054905.1 Tepidimonas sp. | reverse complement strand
GTCGTGACCTCAGGCCAGGCGGTGCTGGTCGAAGGCCAGGCGCGCAGCGGTCAGGCGCGCAGCGAACGGCTGACCGCGCGCATGCTCGACAACGCCAGCGCAGCCCGCGCCCGCAAGGGCCGCGAGGTGCGCTTCGGCTTTCGGCCCACGCGCCTGTGGCCAGCGTCCTGAGGAGGGCCTCAGCGCAGCTCGGCGATCAGCTCGATTTCGACGCAGGCCCCCAGCGGCAGCTGCGCCACGCCGAAGGCGCTGCGCGCATGGGCGCCCACTTCGGGGCCAAACACCTGCTGCAGCAGTTCCGAACAGCCGTTGGTGACCCAGTGCTGCTCGGTGTAGTGGGGGCTGGAGTTGACCAAGCTGAGCACCTTGACGATGCGCGCCACGCCATCGAGGTCGGTGCCAGCGGCGCGACAGGCGGCCTCCAGCGTCCCGAGCAGGTCGATCGCCACGGCACGCGCCGCGGCCTGCCCTTCGGCGGTCGTCATGTCGGTGCCCAGCTGGCCGACCCAGGGTTGTCCGGCGCGCTTGGCGATGTGGCCGCTCAGAAAGATCAGCGGGCCGCTGCGCACGAATGGCACGTAAGCCGCGGCAGGCACCGCCACCGGCGGCAATGCAAGGCCCAGTTGCTGCAAACGCGTATAGACGCTCATCGGTTGGATTCCAAGCTTCGTGAAAAGACCGCGCCCCATTGTACGCAGCGGATCGGGCTGGCCTGACCGTCTCCATTAGACTACAGCTCCAGCAGGGAGGCGGGACGATGGTGGGGCTGCAGACTGCGGCGTGGTGGCGGTCGATCATGACCGCCGCGTTGTTGGGCTGGCTGGGCGGGCACGCGCTACAGCTGCTGCAACCCACCCTGGATCCAGCCCCTACCTACGTTGCATGGGGGCTGTTGGGGCTGGCCGGGTTGGCCGCCGCTGCCTGGCGGCGCTGGGCGGGCTGGCCAGGCCAGCTGGTGGTGTGGATGGCGCTGGCGCTGTTGGGGGCGGCGCAGGCCGGCTGGCGCGGTAGCACGCTGATCGGACAGCTGTGGCCTGCGGCGCTGGATGGCGCCGCCGGCTGGGCGCGTTGGCGCGTCGTGGGGTTGCCCCGCGAGGATGAGCGCGGCACCCGCTTTGCCGCCGAGCTGCTGGCATTCGAGGGGCTGCCACCCGGGCAGCCGGTGGGGACCGTGTGGTTGAGCTGGCGTGGCTCGGACCCCGTGCCGCCGCGGGTCTGGCCGGGCCAGGTCTGGGAAGGCCCTTTGAGGCTGCAACGTCCGCGCGGGCTGGCCAATCCCCATGGCTTTGACGTCGAAGCGTGGGCCTGGCGCGAGGGCGTGGCGGCCACGGGCAGCGTGCGCACGCACGGGCCGGCTGCCCCTCGGCTGCTGGCCGATGAACCCTGGAGCGCCCCGCTGGCGCGCGCACGTGCCGAGGTGCGCGCGCGCCTGCAGGGGCAGCTTGCGCCGCGCTTCGATCCGGCGGCCAGCGCCCTGGTGGTGGCCCTGGTCACCGGCGATCAGGCCAGCCTGACGCCGGCGCAGTGGGAGGTGATCCGCGCCACCGGGGTGGCGCACCTGGTGGCGATCTCCGGTGTGCACGTGACGATGCTGGCGGTGCTGGCGGTCGGGCTGACCCGTGTCGCCTGGGCGCGGCTGGCGCAGCGCTGGCCAGGGTTGCTGATGCACGCTCCGACCCCGTTGGTGGAGGCCTTGGTCGGGGTGACGGTGGCGGCGGGATACGCGGCGTTTGCCGGCGGGGGGGTGCCGGCCCAACGCACCGTGGCGATGCTGGCCCTGGTGCTGGCGCTGCGTCTGCTGGGGCGCCGGTGGCCGTGGCCGCAGCTGTGGTTGGCGGTGATGGCGGTGGCGCTGGCGGTCGACCCGTGGGCCTGGCTGCAGTCGGGGTTCTGGCTCAGCTTTGTCGCGGTGGCGGTGCTGCTGGGCCGGGGGGCGGCCGAGGAGGACACGGCACCGCCGGGCCAGCGCTGGCGGAGCTGGGCCTGGCGCTATTGGCACACGCAATGGGCGATCTTCGTGGCGCTGGCCCCGTGGTTGCTCGCCTGGTTTGGCCAGCTGTCGGTGGTGGGGCTGCTGGCCAACGCGCTGGCGATTCCGTGGGTGACGTGGGGAGTGACGCCGCTGGCCTTGCTCGGGGTGGGGGTGCCGCCGCTGGCCGATGCCGCGGCCTGGCTGGCCAGCGTTCTGTGGCAGGTGTTGCAGCCCCTGGCCCGCTGGCCGCTGGCCACCTGGCAGCGCCCCGAGTTACCGTGGGCTCTGGCGGCCCCAGCCGCGCTCGGAGCCTGGGTGCTGGTGCAGCGCTGGCCGTGGATCGTGCGTGCCTGGGGGGCGTTGCTGGTGTGGCCGGCGCTGGCCTACCGCCCGCCAGCGCCCGCGCCAGGGACGTTCGAGGTGGTGCTGCCCGACGTCGGCCAGGGCTCGGCCGTGCTGGTGCGCACGGCGCGCCACACGCTGGTGGTGGACAGCGGCCCGCCGTTGGGCCCGGCCACGGCCGCCGAGCGCGTGCTGCTGCCCTGGCTGCAGGCGCTGGGGGTGCGGCCCGATGCCGTGGTGCTCAGCCACGACGATGCCGACCACGCCAGCGGCTGGCCGGTGCTGGCGGCGGCGTACCCGCAAGCCGTCTGGTGGGCGCCCCGCGGTGCCACGCCTGCGGGGCTGGCCCACGTGCAATCCTGCACGGCGGGGCAGACGTGGCAATGGGATGGGGTGACGTTTGCCTTTTTGCATCCTCCGCCTCCCCCAGCGGATGCGCGGCTGCCCGATGACAATGCCCGCTCGTGCGTGCTGTGGATCGACCAGGGGCAAACCAGCGCCGTGCTGCCAGGGGATATTCCGGCAGCGGTGGAGCAGACGTTGGTGGCGGCGTATCCGGGGCTAAGGGCGACGCTGCTGGTGGCAGCGCACCACGGCAGCCGCACCTCGACCTCCGAACCCTGGCTGCAGACCCTGCGCCCGCGGGTCGTGGCGCTGCAGGCGGGCTGGCGCAACCTCTATGGCCACCCACACGCCGAGGTGTTGCAGCGCCTGGCGCAGCGGGGGATCCCGGTGGTGGGCACGCCGCAGTGCGGCGCCTTCGTCTGGCGCAGCGATCGGCCCGATGCCTGGACGTGCGAGCGCCAGCGGCGCCGTTTTTACTGGCAGGGTGACACTGGCAGCAGGGTCGCTGCCCACGCCGCCGCGGTGACGGCCACCACCGGTGCGGCGGCCGCCGCCGAGGCCGCCGGGGACGGCTCCAGCAGGTACAGACCCTGAGCGGACTGCTTGGCATGATGTTTGGCCAAGGCCGCAGCGCTGGCCACCGCTTCGGCCTGGTGGTAGGTGCCGGGCTGCACCCGCACCACCCCGACGGCCAGCGTGGTCAGCGGGTGAAAGCGCTGCACCCCGTGGCGGTCTTCGGCCCAGATGCCCCCGGCGGCACGCGCGCCCTCGTCGTAGAGCCGCTTGGCCTGCTCGTTGAACGTCAGGATGGCGCGCTCGATGCGCTCCTGCCAGTCGCTGCTTTGCATCAGCAACACGAAATCGTCGCCGCCGACATGGCCCAGAAAGTCCAGCCGCGTATCGCACGCCGCAGTCAGGCACTGGGCCAGCAGACGGATCATCTCGTCGCCGCGCCAGTAGCCATAATGGTCGTTGAAGGCCTTGAAATGGTTGAGGTCGGCGTAGCAGGCAATGAAAGGCTCGCCGTGATCCAGCAACCGCTCGATGTGCATCGTCAGCGGTACGTTGCCAGGCAGCGCGGTCAGTGGGTTGGCGTGCCGCGCGGCCTCGATGCGTGCCTCGGTGACGCGGCGCACCAACTGCTCGCTGGTGCCCAGGCCGCGGTAGCGGCCGTTTTCGGTCAGGATGAAGCCTTCGCGCAAGTAGCGTTGATCGGGCGACGTCAGCACCTGCGTCAGCTGCTCGATCGGGGTGTGCACCTCCACGCACAGGGGCTGGGTGTTGGCGTGGATCAGGGCCGGCCGGCGTCCATACAGTTCGCGGAAATAGAGTTGACTGAGCGAGAGTTCCTGCAGCGTGTGGCGTGCGATCAGGCCGACCGGGCGCTGCTGGTCATCCAGCAGGGCCACCGATTCGAGGTCGGGGTGCAGGTGGAACAGCTCGGCGACCTGCGCGTGGCTGGCCGTTTGCGGCAGCGCCGGCGCTTCGATCAGCAGGGACTGGGCAGTCAAGCCGCGGTTGGCGATGTGGCGATCCTGCGGCAGCACGACGATGTGGCGGGCCTGCAGCGTGCGCTGCACGGCTTCCGGCAGCGCATCGGCCAGTGCGGCCTGCGGGCGGCCGAACAGATAACCCTGGGCGTAGGGCAGCCCCAGATCGCGCAGCACCAGCAGCTCATCGGGGTGTTCGACCCCTTCGGCGATCAGCTGTGAGCCGAAGGTGTCGGCCAGTTGTTGCAGCGCGCGGATGGTCTTGAGCTTGTCGCTGCTGCGTTGCACGTCGCGCACGAAATACTTGTCGATCTTGACCCATTCCGGGCGCAGCTCGGACCACAGCCGCAAGCTGGAGCGGCCGTCGCCGAAGTCGTCCAGCGCCAGCGTGGCCCCGGCCGCGCGCCAGCGTGCCAGCGCTTGCTGCACCGGGGCCAGGTCGTGCACGCGCTCGTGTTCCGTCAGCTCGATCACCACCCCGGCCAGCGGCAGACCCTCGTGGCGTGGGCATGGCTGCGGCAGCGCCTCCTCGGCCAGCGCGGCCAGCGCCTCGGCGCTCAGGTTTACAAACAGCCGTCCGATGCCGGCCTGGCCGCACGCAGCCAGTGCCAGCCGCAGGCACGCGTGTTCCAGCTCCAGGGTGCATCCCTCGCGCCGGGCAGCGGCAAACAGCAGATCAGGGGAGCGCCAGGCGCATCCGGGGGGCGTGCGCACCAGCCCCTCGTGGCCGATGATCGTACGCGTGGCCAACTCGACGATCGGTTGCCAGTGCATGCTCAGACGCGCCTGCTGCAACAGCAGCCGCACCGCGTGCGGGTCAGGCGGCGATGCGGGGGTGGGCATCGGCAGAACCGTCATGGTCGTCAGCGCGGGATTTCCCTTCGAGATAAGCATCATCGAAGATGCACGTGACGGCTCGATGACAGGCCGCCGCCGGGGCTGGTCTTACCGGGTGGGGAGCCGGCAGGGACGCAGCCGAATCACCCCTTGCCGCGCAGCGGCGGGGTTGGGTAACCAGTGCGTCAGCGGCGCGCAGCGGCCGTCCAGGCACAGCGTGTAATCGGCCGCGTGGGGGGAATGGGCCAGCAGCAGCGTCGGCACGGGAGTCGCGGGGCTCCATTCGTACCCCCCAGCGCGCCAGCGCGCCTGTGGGGCCGGCTCCATGCCCGCGCCGCTGCCCACCACCCGCACCTGCTGCAGCCGCAACTGGGCGGCCGCGTCGGCAGCCGCTGGCAGCACGTAGCGCTCGATCCACTGCCCGCGCTCGATGCTATGCAGCCAGCGCAGCTCCAGCTGCTGCGCCGGCCAGGCCTGCTCGCCGGGCTGCACCGCTACCTCCGGGTCGGTGGCCAATCCACCGGCCTCAGCCGCCCAGGCCAGGCACAGAGCCCATGCCGCTGCGTTCAGCGCCATGGCGGTTTGTCAGGCGGGCCAGCCGGCGCGCCGACGTTGCCGGGCATGCCAGGTCAGCCACAGCAGCGCGGCTCCCAGCCCCGCTTCATCCGTGATCGGCAGCGCCACCACCAGCAGACAGGCGGCCGCAAACGTCCACACCCGCTCCCACCACGACAACGGTGCCCAGAGATAGCCGATCGCAGCCACGCCCCACAGTCCGATGGCCACCAGCGCCTTGAACGTGATCCATACCACGGCCAGCACGCCACCGTCGCCTTGCAGCATCAGCGCCGGGCTGTAGACGGCCATGTACGGCACCACGAAGCCGGCCAGCGCCACGCGCACGGCGTGCAGGCTGATCAGCAGGCCGCGCTCGCGTGCAATTGGCGCGGCGGCAAACGCGGCCAGGGCCACCGGCGGCGTCAGGTCGGCCATGATGCCGAAATAGAACACGAACATGTGGCTGACGATCAGCGGCACCCCCAGCTCCAGCAGCACCGGTGCGGCCAGCGAGCTGGTGATGATGTAGTTGGGGATGGTGGGGATGCCCATGCCCAGCACCAGGCAGGTCAGCATCGTCAGCACCAACGCCAGCAGCAGGTTGCCGCGGCCGATGCCGATGACGTAGCCGCCCAGCTCGGCGGCCACCCCCGTCAGGTTGATGACGCCGATCAGCACACCCACCAGCGCACAAGCGGCGGCCACCGGCAGCGCGTGCTGGGCCCCTTCAACCAGCGCGCGCAGCGCCTGGGAGCGGGCTTCATGTCCACAGCGCAGCAGATAGGTCAGCAGCACCAACACCGCCGTCACGGCGATGAAGGTGCCCGCACCGAAGCGAAAAAATCCCGCACAGGCCAGCGCCAGCAGCACCCAGAACAGCACGCGCAGCGCCGTGCCCCGCAGGCCCTGCATCACCGCAGCGCTGAAAATCAGGATCACGGTCAGGCTCAAGCCCACCGTGCCGGAAAACATCGGCGTGTAGCCGGAAAACAGCAGCGCCACCAGACCCACCAGCGGCAGCAGCAAATACCAGCGCTGGCGCACCGCGGCCCACGGATCGGGGCATTCGTGCCGGGGCAAGCCGTGCAGGCCGCAGCGGCCGGCTTCCAGATGCACCATCCAGAACACCGTGACGAAATACAGGATGGCCGGAATCAGCGCTGCCTTGACGATGGCCAGATACGGCACGTTGATCGTCTCGGCCATGATGAACGCGACCGCCCCCATCACCGGCGGCATGATCTGGCCGCCCATGCTGGCCGTGGCCTCCACCCCACCGGCGAAGGCCGGCCGGTAGCCGAAACGCTTCATCAGCGGGATCGTGAATTGGCCGGTGGTGACGACGTTGGCCACGCCGGAGCCGTTGATCGTGCCCATCAGGCCCGAGGAGATCACGGCCACCTTGGCCGGACCGCCGCGCGTGTGGCCCACCGTGCCCAGCGCAAAGTCGGTGAACAGCCGCACCATGCCAGCCTGTTCGAGAAACGCCCCGAACAGGATGAACAGAAAAATGTAGGTTGACGACACATAGGTGGGGGTGCCGTAGATGCCCTCGGTGCCGAAGCCGAGTGTGGCGATCAGCTGCTCGGCGTCATAACCCCGGTGCGCCAGCGCGCCGGGCAGATGTTGCCCCAGCGCTGCATAGGCCAGAAACAGTGCGCAGATGATCGGCAGCCCCCAGCCCATGACGCGCCGGGCGGCTTCGAACACCAGCGCGATGGCCACGCTGCCGGCCACCCAGTCCCAGCCCTGCAGCTCACCGGCCCGCTGCGTCAGCTCGGCTTCGAAGGCCCATTGGTACAGGCCGGTGGCAAACCCGGCCAGCCCAAGCGCCCAGCCCAGCGCCTGGCCCAGCCGCCGCCCCAGCCCGCCGCTGCGTTGAAAGGGCGGATACAGCCAGAAGATCAACCACAGCACGAAGCCAACGTGCAGCGCGCGTATGACCAGGCTGGACAGCGGGTGAAAGGCCGCCATCGTCAGTTGGAAGGCCGCAAACGCCAGCGCCACCCAGACCGTCGGGGCGCGCAGATTCAGCCGTGACGGCGATTCGGCCGCCAGGCTTGCCACGGTGGCGGTCATGCGCTCACTTCAGCAGGCCGACTTCGCGGTAGTAGCGCTGCGCGCCAGGGTGCAGTGGGATCGGCATACCCTGCAGGGCGGTTTCGCGCTTGATCGCGCGCGCCGCGTTGTGGGCGGCGTAAAGCGTTTCCAGGTTGTCGAACATCGCTTTGGTCATGCGATAGACGGTGTCCTCGGGCACGCCGCTGTGCGTGACCAGAAAGTTCGGAATTGCGGCGGTGGGTACGTCGGTGGTCTGGCCGGTGTAGGTGTTGGCGGGAATGACCGCGGGCTGGTAGGCCGGATCGCCGACCTTGGCCACCACGTCCGGCGGCACTGGAACGAGGACGATCTTGATCGCCGTGGCCAGATCCCGGATCGAGGCCACTCCCAGCCCGGCCGACTGCAGCGTGGCGTCGAGCTGGCGGTTTTTCATCAGCTCCACCGATTCGCCAAACGGCAGGTATTCGACTTTGGCCAGGTCGCTGTACGACAAGCCGGCGGCTTTCAGGATCTCGCGCGCATTGAGCTCGGTGCCGGAGCGCGCCGCTCCGACCGAGACGCGCTTGCCCTTGAGGTCGGCCAGCGTGCGGATGCCGCTGTCGGCGTTGGCCACGATCTGGATGTAGTTGTTGTACAGAGCGGCGATGCCGCGCAGCTTGTCCAGCTTCTGCTTGAAGCCGGCCTCCTCATGGCCCTTCCAGGCGTCTGACAGGGTGTCGGCCAGTGTGAAGGCCACCTCGCCGCGGCCGGACTGCAGCAGGTTGAGGTTTTCGGCCGAGGCGCGCGTGACCTGGGCGGTGGCGCGCACGTTCGGGATGTCCTTGGCGTAGATCTGCGACAGCGCCACGCCGACCGGGTAGTACACCCCGCTTTGACCGCCGGTGAGCACATTGATAAACGATGGGGACTGGGCGTGCGCGGTGGCCAGCGCCGCCCCCGCCAGCGCCAGCGCGGCGCCGCAACGTTGCCAGAAGCGCATGAGAGTTCTCCTCGGGGTGGATGATCGATGTGCCTGGCATCGTAGCAAGCGCCTGTGCGCTGTGGCGTCGGGGGAAACCCCGGCACGCGTCGCGTGCGTGTCAGGGGGCGTCACGCTGGCGCTGCACCGCTTCGCCCAGCTCCAGCACCGCCAGCGCGTAGTAGCTGGAACGGTTGTAGCGCGTCAGCGCCCAAAAGTTGGAGGTGCCCAGCACATAGGTGGGGGCAGCACCGCCCTGGGCTGGATCGCCGTTGTGCAGCAGCACCAGCGCCAGCAGCCCCTCGTGCTGCCGCGCTTCGGGGGGCAGCTCGGCCCCCAGCTCGAGCAGCTGGGCGACGGTGAACGTGGGGCGGATGTCAGGGGCCAGCAGGGTGCCCAGCGCTTGCGGGTGGGTGGGCGGAATGACGGGATAGCGCGCCGGCAGGCCGCGCTGCCAGCCGTGCGCGGCCAGGAAGCTGGCCACCGAGCCGATCGCATCCACGGGGCTTGCGATCAGATCGATGCGGCCATCGCCGTCGAAGTCCACCGCATGTTGCAGCCAACTGCTGGGCATGAATTGCGGCCACCCGAGCGCGCCGGCAAAGCTGCTGCGCCAGGCGTCGGGCGCCACGCCACTGGTCCGCGCCAGACGCAAAAAGGCGCGCAGCTCATCCCGAAAGAAGGCCTGCCGCGCTTCGGCGCGCGGGTGTTCGGGCGGAAAATCCAGCGCCAGCGTGGCCAGCACATCCAGCGTGCGGTGCTGGCCGAGGTGCTGGCCGTACAGCGTCTCGACCCCGATGATGCCGACGATCACCGCGGCGGGCACGCCAAAGCGCGCTTCGGCGCGCGCCAGCGCCTCGGCGTGCGTATTCCAGAAGCGCACGCCGGCGGCGATGCGGCGCGGCTCGACGAAGCGCGCACGGTAGGCACTCCAATTCGGGTAAGCCGTCGGGGGTGGCGGCACGTTCAAGGCGCGGGCCCGCGGGTCGGGCTGGGCCACGGCCAGCCAGCGGCGCGCCCATCCGTCCGTCCAGCCCTCGGCGACGTCGATGGCCTCGGCCAATGCTAAGGCTTGGGGATGCTCGGCATAGCTTGCGCGCACGGGGCGGGCTTGCGCCTCGGCCGGCCCGCTGCCCAGCGCCAGCAGCAGCGCGGGGGCCAGCAGCACGACAACGCCCAGACGAACGCGCGCATCCGGGGCCGGGGGCCGCGGTAGCTGCCGCAGCCGGCGTGTCAAACCGCGCCAGGTTGCGCGGCGGCGGGACGACGGTGCCATGTCCGGATCGTAGCGCAGCGCTTCCAGCTCCAGCAGCCAGTCGTGCCAGGCCGCCCGTGCGGCGTCGGTCAGCCGGCTGTCCTGCTGCACGGCGGCGGCCAGGGCGCGCTCGGTCAGCGGCCGCGGCAGCCTCAGGCCGCTGCGCTGCCAAAGCCGTGCGGCCCGCTGCAGCAGCCGCTGCCCGGCATCGGCGCGCTCATGGCGCAGCGGGCGCCACAGCCAGATGCTGGCCAACACGGCCAACGCGCCCACGGCCAGCGCCAGCGCGCGCGCCGCATCGCGCCAGTCCTGCGCTGGCCAGCCGAGCCGGCGCAGCCATTGCAGCTGCCGCGTGGCACCGTAATTCAGCACCCACTCGTTCCAGCGCTGGTTGACGGCGTCCCACCAGGCACGCCCGAGGTCGAGCAGACGGGGGTTGAGCTGGCCCACCGCGCGCGCCAGCGGCCCGGGGGGGACGCTCAGGCGTGCGCCGGTTTGGGTGCGCTCGGGCGCCACCCAGGCGGTCGGATCCACCCGCACCCAGCCCTGGCCGGGCAGCCACACTTCGGCCCACGCGTGCGCGTCGCTGTGCCGCACCGTCCACAAGCCATCGACCGGGTTGCGCTCGCCGCCCTGGTAGCCGGTGACGATGCGCGCCGGGATGTCCAGCGCGCGCAGCGCGATGACGAAGGCCGAAGCGATGTGTTCGCAAAAGCCGGCCTTGCGTTCAAACCAGAACTCGTCGGCGCTGTGCGGACCGTAGGCGCCGGGCTCCAGGGTGTAGCGGTAGCCGCCGTCGCGCAGCCGGGTCAGCAGCGCCTGGATCAAGACCTCGGGGGCGGTTTCGCCGAGCTCACGCCGCAGCGCTTGCGCCCAGGCCAGCGTGCGCGGGTTGTACCCTGGAGGCAAGTCGCGGTCGACCTGCAGCGCCAGCCGCGGTGCCTGTGGCCCCCACGTTACCTCGGGATGGGCCCAGGCTTCGTAGCGCAGCACATCGGTGATCGGGTGGGGCAGCCACCACCCGCCGTCCGGTGCGGTCAGCGCCGCCGCGTCCGTTCCCTGCAGCTCGGGGGACTGCAGCGTGTGATCCAGCGTGGGCAGCCAGGGGCGCTGGGTGGGCTCCAGCGTCACCCGGTACGCCAGCGCGGGCCCGCTCGGGGCCCGGCGCACCTGGGCATCGGCGCGTATCAGCTCGCCTGGGGCCACCGCCACCGCCTGTGGGCCGTGCAGCGGCCACCAGCGTTGGCCGTCGAAGACGCGCAGCACCGGGCCGCGAAAGTACAGCTGCTGCGGGGGCGGGGTGGGGCCGTCGAACGCCACCCGCAGCGCCACGCGGTCATCCAGCGCCAGCCGCGCCACGTCACCGACACGCATCTGGCCGGACAAACCGCTGCGGCCCACGGGACTGTCCTGCGGCAAGCCCCACAGCGGCGGCAGACGCGGAAACAGCGCAAACAGCAGCGCCGTCAGCGGGGCGCCGAGCAGCATCAGCGCGCCGGCCTGGCGGGCCGCCTCGACCAGCGGCGCGTGTCCCAGCGGGCGGTGGGCCAACACCAGCGCGGTCAGCAGGCCCCATACGGCCAGCACCACCCCGAGGGCCATCAGCAGCGACTGCGAGCGCAGCAACGGTGCCAGCAGGGTAAAGAAGCCGAGAAAAAACACCACCCAGGCATCGCGCCGGGCGCGCAGCTCCAGGGTCTTGAGTGCTAGCAGCACCGCGATCAACGTGACCCCGGCCTCGGGGCCGAGCAGCGTGCGGTGGCTGGCCACCGTGGCCGCGACGGCCACGGCGGTCAGCGCCGCGCGCCAGGGCCAGCCCGGCAGTGGCCGCTGGGTCCAGGCCAGCCAGGCCCGCCACAGCAACAGCGCCGCTGCCAGCGCGCTGGTCCAGCCCGGGACGTGGCCCCACAGCAGCAGCTGGATCCAGGCCAGCACCGCCAGCAGCAGCAACGTGTCGCGCACCTCGCGCGGACGCGCGTTCCACGCGGCGCTGCAGGCCAGGGGGACGCTCAGTGGCATGCCAGAACCTCCAGACAACGCAGGCGCTGGGCGGGGCCATGGTCGGGCGGCACGATGGCACCGCCGACGCGCAGCCCGTAGCGCAGCCCCTGGGCGTCAGCCCGCAACACCCAGGCGCACAGGCGTGCGCGCACCGCCTCGGGGTCGGTCAGCGCGCAGTCGCGCTCATCGAGCCAGAGTGCGGCTGCGGCGTTGCCGCTGGCGTGGCCGCGCACCCACCAGTGGCGGGGATCGTCGTCGGCCTGATGGGCGGCTTTTTTCCACAGGACGCGCCGGGGGCTGTCGCCGGGTTGCCAGGGCCGGGGCTGGTCTGGTGGTTCATCGGTGGCCGGGGCAGTCCATGGGGCAACGCCAGCGGTCGGGTGCGCCGGCGTGATCCATGGCAACGGTGGGGCGTCGGGCTCAGGGGCGGGGTAGACCAGCCACTCGGCCTGGGGGCGCCACCAGCTCCAGACGCGGCATAGCCCCAGCGGATAGCGGGTGGCGATCGACAGCGGCGGGGCGGGCAGCCGACCGCGCCGTGAAGGGGTCCACGGCACTGCGGCGGTGGTGACGGTCTGGGCGGGCAGATCCAGCAGCACCGGTGGGTGCGCGCCGACCACCGCCAGCTCGATGGCCAGCCGGGCGCGCGCGCCGGCGTGCAGTTGCACGGGCAGGCTGGCCGGTCGGCCGGCCCACAGCGTCGGCGTGCCCGCCAGGCTCAGCTGCATGCCGCGCAGGTTGCTGTGGGCGGCCCAGACGCCGGCAGCCGCGCTGCCAGCCACCAGAAAGGTCAGCGCGTAGCCCAGGTTGAGCTGAAAGTTGATCGCACCGACCAGCAACAGCAGCAGGGTCCCCAGCAGCATCCAGCCCGGGCGCGTGGGCAGCACGTACAGGTTGCGGTGTTGCAAACGCTGCACCGGGCGCGCCGGCAGGCGTTGCAGCCAGCGCTGGCGCCACCGCTGAGGCCAGCCGGGGCGGTGGGCGGAGCCGGGGGGTGGAGGGGTCTGTGGCACGGCGGACTCAGCCCAGCTCATCCAGCAGCGCGTGCAGCTGGCCGGCCACGTCGCTGCCGCTGCCCGGCGCTGGCACCAGCCGGTGCGCCGCCACCGGCAGCAGCACGGCGAACAGATCGTCCGGCGCCACGTAGGGGCGTCCTTCGACAAACGCCCGTGCGCGCGCGGCGCGCAGCAGCGCCAGCCCGGCGCGCGGGCTCAGCCCATGCACGAAGCGCCGTCCATCGCGCGTGGCCTGCAACAGGGCCTGCAGGGTGTCCAGCAGCGGCTCGGCCACGCGCACCGACGCCACGGCCTGCTGCAGTTGCAGCAGGGTTGATGCGTCGGCCAGGGCGGGCAGGCGCTGCAGCAGGGTGCGCCGATCCTCGCCGCGCAGCAGCGCGCGCTCGGCTGCCGGGTCCGGAAACCCCATGGACAGACGCATCAAAAAGCGGTCCAGCTGCGATTCGGGCAGCGCCTGCGTGCCGCGTTGCTCGAACGGATTTTGGGTGGCGATGACGAAAAAAGGCGAGGGCAGCGGATGGGTCTGGCCGTCGACGCTGACCTGGCGCTCCTCCATCGCTTCGAGCAGGGCGCTCTGCGTTTTGGGGCTGGCGCGGTTGATTTCGTCGGCCAGCAGCACTTCGGTAAACAGCGGTCCGGGATGGAAGACGAACCGTTGCTGCTCGCGCTGCCAGATCGACGCGCCGATCAGGTCGCTGGGCATCAGATCGGCCGTGAACTGCACGCGCGCAAAGCGCAGACCGAGCGTGCGCGCCAGGGCCTGCGCCAGCGTGGTCTTGCCCACCCCCGGCACATCCTCGATCAGCAGGTG
>JANWZF010000173.1 GCA_025054905.1 Tepidimonas sp. | reverse complement strand
GCAGCCTGAGCTTGGGCCCCACCTGATCCTGCTTGACCTCCAGTTGCTCGTTGGGCATCACGCGCTGCAGGATCGACTCGACGTCCAGGATCTGCACCAGCTTGGTGTCACCCTGACCGTCGTCGATGCGGGCGATGCTGGTGACCATGCCGCGCGCCACCGACGCGGTGTGATCGGCAGCCAGGATCTGGTTCCACTCCAGCCGCACGATGTCCTCCACCGACTCGGCCGCAAACGCCTGGGTCGAGCGCGCATACTCGGTGACCAGCATCAGGTTCAGCCCGGTTTCGGGCACGCAACCCACCACCGCCGGCAAGTCGATCACCGGAATCACTTGACCGCGCAGATTGACCATGCCCAGCACGTGCTTAGGCGCGCCGGCCATCGCGGTGATCTGGGGCATCGCCACGATCTCGCGGATCTTGAACACGTTGATGCCAAACAGCTCAGCCTGCTGCGTGCCCGGCACCTTGCCGAGCCGAAACAGCAGCATCTCGAACTTGTTGGAGCTGGTCAGGTTGGTGCGTTCGTCGATCTCTTTCTGGAAGGCGCTGCTGCTCATCGGACGACCTCGGCAGGATAGAACCGCGCGGCGACATACCGGCACGCTACCATTCTAGGGTCAACCGTTCATTCCGCGAAGCCCCCGATGCACGTCACCCGCCTGATTGCCATCCGCCATGGCGAAACTGCCTGGAACCGCGACGCGCGCATCCAGGGCCAGCTCGACATCCC
This sequence comes from Tepidimonas sp., assembly GCA_025054905.1. Taxonomy (GTDB): domain Bacteria; phylum Pseudomonadota; class Gammaproteobacteria; order Burkholderiales; family Burkholderiaceae_C; genus Tepidimonas. The sequence goes on along the minus strand of JANWZF010000173.1, from coordinate 4,959 downwards.
CCTCAACGACACCGGCCGCTGGCAGGCCCAGCGCGTGGCGCAGGCGCTACGTCACGAGCCCCTGGCAGCCGTCTACAGCAGCGACCTCAGCCGCGCGCGCGACACCGCCGCCCCACTGGCGCAGGCCCTGGGACTGCCGGTGCACACGCACCCGGGCCTGCGCGAGCGCTGCTTCGGCGCCTTCCAGGGCCGCACGTGGGCCGAGCTGGAGCTGGAACACCCCGACGTCGTGCAGGCGTGGAAGACGCGCGTGCCCGACTTTGCCCCCCCTGGTGGTGAGTCACTGCTGATGCTGCGCGAGCGGGTCGAGCGCACCTTCACCGAGCTGGCCGCGCGCCACCCTGGGCAGGTCATCGCGGTGGTGGCGCATGGGGGCGTGCTGGACATCCTGTACCGGGCTGCGGCGCGCGTGGATTTGCAGGCCCCGCGCGCCTGGGCCATGGGCAACGCCGCCATTCACCGCGTGCTGTGGACGGCCGACAGCGGCTTTGCGCTGCTGTCGTGGGGCGATACGCGCCACCTGGAAGAAGCCGACGAGGCCGGGCCGCGCGACGAACAGGCCGCGGCCTAAAGTCAGCTCAGCCGCCGTCGTCGAACAGCGTGCCGCCGCCCTGCGCCGGCGGGGCCACCCCCAGATGCCGGTAGGCCGCCAGCGTCGCGCAGCGCCCACGCGGCGTGCGCTGCAGGTAGCCTTGCTGGATCAGGTACGGCTCGATCACATCCTCGATCGTGCCCGGCTCCTCGCCGATGCTGGCGGCGATGTTGTCCAGCCCGACCGGGCCACCGTCAAATTTGTGGATCACTGCCTCCAGCAGCTTGCGGTCCATCAGGTCCAGCCCTAGCGGGTCCACATCCAGCATCGCCAGCGCGCGCTGGGCGATGTCGCGCGTGATCGTGCCGCGCCCCTTGACCTCGGCATAGTCACGCACCCGGCGCAGCAGCCGGTTGGCAATGCGCGGCGTGCCGCGCGAGCGGCGCGCGATCTCCAGCGCCCCCTCGGCCTCGATCGGCGCGCCCAGCAAGCCGGCCGAGCGCAGCACGATGCGCGCCAGCTCCTCAGCGGTGTAGAACTCCAGCCGCGCGACGATGCCAAAGCGGTCGCGCAGCGGATTGGTCAGCATCCCCGCGCGCGTGGTGGCCCCCACCAGCGTGAACGGCTGCAAGTCCAGCTTGATCGAGCGCGCCGCCGGCCCCTCGCCGATCATGATGTCGATCTGGTAGTCCTCCAGCGCCGGGTACAGAATCTCCTCCACCACCGGCGACAGACGGTGGATCTCGTCGATGAACAGCACATCGTTGGGTTCCAGGTTGGTCAGCAGCGCCGCCAGATCCTTGGGCTTTTCCAGCACGGGGCCGCTGGTCTGGCGCAGGTTGACGCCCAGCTCGTGCGCGATGATGTGCGACAGCGTCGTCTTGCCCAGCCCCGGCGGACCAAACAGCAGCACGTGGTCCAGCGCCTCGCCGCGCTTCTTGGCCGCCCCGATGAAGATCTCCAGCTGCTCGCGCACCTTGGTCTGGCCGACGTATTCGCTCAGCCCCTTGGGCCGCAGCGCGCGCTCCAGCGCCTCCTCGCGGCTGGACTCGGGTGCAGCCGACACCAGCCGCTGCCGCGGCGCAAACGCAAAGTCGTCGGTCTCGATGGTCATGGCAACCTCATGCAGTTCACTTGGCCAGCGCCCTCAGCGCGAGCTTGATCCCCTCGCTGACGCCGACGTCGGCTGGCAGTGACTTCATCGCCGCGGCCGCCTCGCGCTCGCTGTAGCCCAGCGCCAGCAGCGCCTGCTGGATGTCGGCCTGCGTGTCGTCCAGCGCCGCCGCAGCCGGTGCCGCGCTCAGATCCGGGGCCAGCTTGCCCTTGAGCTCCAGCAGCAACCGCTCGGCGGTCTTCTTGCCGATGCCCGGGATCTTGATCAGACGGCCCGCTTCCTGCGCGGCCACCGCCTGCGCCAGCTCGGCCACGCTCAGGCCCGACAGCAGCGCCAGTGCCGTGCGCGGCCCCACGCCGGCCACCTTGATCAGCTCCCGAAACGCCAGCCGCTCGGCCGCGGTGGCAAAGCCATACAGCAGCTGGGCGTCTTCGCGCACGACCAGATGGGTCAGCAGCGCCACCGGCTGCCCCACGGCGGGCAGCCCATAAAACGTGCTCATCGGCACCTCGACCTCATAACCCACCCCACCGCAGTCCACCACGATCTGCGGCGGCTGCTTGTCGATCAACGTGCCCGTCAATTTGCCTATCATTGCCACACCTTGGTCCGCGCCATGCGCCCGCGGCAAGCCGCCGGCGCCGGTGCGCGGCCCTTGCCATGCCAGCCCAATGCCTCTGCCGGGGATTATCCGCCTTGATCCTGCGCCACGCCTTCCCCCCCACCGACGCCAGCCGGCTGGCCCACTTGTGCGGCCCCCTCGATGCGCACCTGCGCACCATCGAAGCCGCGCTGCAGGTGCGCATCTCGCACCGCCTGGGACATTTTCGCGTCGAGGGGCGCAAGGCCGCCGCCACGCAAGCGCTGGAGGTGCTGCAGGCCCTGTACGAAATCGCGCGCGAGCCGGTGCCGGCCGAAACGGTGCAGCTGATGCTCGCCGGCGACGGGCCCCAGCCCGCTGCGGACGTGGCCACCCCGGTGTTGCAGACGCGCCGGGGCCAGATCCGGGGCCGCACCGCCAACCAGGCCCGCTACCTGGCCGCCATCGCTGGCCACGACATCACCTTTGGCATCGGCCCGGCCGGCACCGGCAAAACCTACCTGGCCGTGGCCTGCGCGGTGGAAGCGCTGCAGCGCAGCGCGGTGCAGCGGCTGGTGCTGACACGCCCGGCCGTGGAGGCCGGCGAGCGGCTTGGCTTTCTGCCGGGGGACCTGGCAGCCAAGGTCGACCCCTACCTGCGCCCGCTGTTCGACGCGCTGTACGATCTGATGGGCTTTGAGGCGGTGCAAAAAGCCCTGGAGCGCCAGCAGATCGAAATCGCGCCGCTGGCCTTCATGCGCGGCCGCACGCTCAACCACGCCTTTGTGATCCTGGACGAGGCGCAAAACACCACCCCGGAGCAGATGAAAATGTTCCTGACCCGCATCGGATTTGGCTCCAAGGCGGTGGTCACCGGCGACGTCAGCCAGATCGATCTGCCGCGCTCGCAGCTGTCCGGACTGATCGATGCCGAGCGTGTGCTCAAACGGGTGCCTGGCATCGCTTTTGCCCGCCTGACCAGTGCCGACGTCGTGCGCCACCCCTTGGTGGCGCGCATCGTGGACGCCTACGAGGCGCGGCCACGCGCCACGCAGGCCTGAACGCCCCTGCCATGCCCCGTGCCCTGCCCCCCCTCGCGTTGTCGCTGCAATTCGCCCGCTTCGAAGGCGTGGAGCTGCACCGCGCCGTCTTGCCGCGGCACGCGGTCACGCGCTGGCTGCGCCACGCGCTGATGCGGCCGGCCGAGCTGACCGTGCGCGTCGTCGACGCCGAAGAAGGCCGCACGCTCAACCGAAGTTGGCGGCGCAAGGACTACGCCACCAACGTGTTGACCTTCGACTATCAGAGCGAGCCGGTGGTGCTGGCCGACCTGGTGCTGTGTGCCCCGGTGGTGGCGCGCGAGGCGGCCGAGCAGGGCAAGACCCTGCAGGCCCACTATGCCCACCTGCTGGTGCACGGCGCGCTGCACGCGCAGGGCTGGGACCACGAACGCAGTGAGGCCGAGGCCGAGGCCATGGAAGCGCGCGAAGTCGAGATCCTGGCCCGGCTGGGGTTCGCCAACCCGTATCAGGTTCTGTGAACGTTCGTCTTCAGCGTCGCTTAAGCCAGCGCCTCGACACTACAGGGGCCGACGCCCTGTCGGCGCTACTGGACGTTGGAGACGCTGATGAAAAACCTTTTCGCTCCCGCCTGCCTCGCTGTGGGCCTGCTGGTCTGTGGATCCACGCTGGCGGCCACACCGCCGCTGGGCAGCGACGGCCCGGCCGTGACGGCGCAAAGCGGCGTGGCCGTGCAGAAGAAAAAGAAAGCCAAGCCCGCGAAGAAGAAAAAGGCGCACAAGGCGCGCCCAGCCGCGCTGCAGTGACCGCCGCAGCCCCCACGCCAGGCGCATCTGCTCGCCTGGCCCAGCCCCAGCCATGAAGCTGCTGCTGGTCGAAGACGACGAGTCCATCGGCGAAGGGCTGCGCTTGGGCCTGCAGGGGGCCGGCTGGCGCGTGCTGTGGGTCACGCACGCCAGCGCCGCTCAGGCGGCGCTGGCCGCCCACGAGTTCGATGGCGTGCTGCTGGATCTGGGTCTGCCGGATCGCGACGGTCTGGAGCTGCTGGCAGCCCTGGACAACGGGAGCCGGCCGCGGCCACCGGTGCTGATTCTGTCGGCACGCGCGCACACCCGGGACAAGGTGGCGGGCCTCAACGGCGGAGCCGACGACTACCTGACCAAACCTTTTGACTTCGACGAGCTGTTGGCGCGTCTGCACGCGCTGCAGCGGCGCGCCGCCGGACGCCCCCAGCCGGTGCTGCGCTTCGGTGCCCTGGCGATCGACCCGCTGCGCCGTGAGGTCCGCCTGGGGGGACACGCGATCGATCTGACCCCGCGCGAGTTTGACCTGTTGCACGTGCTGGCCCAGCGGCCGGGCGTCGTGCGCTCGCTGGACTGGCTGCATGACCGACTCTACGACGACCACGACGTGCCGGCCAGCAACGCCGTGCAGGTGCATCTGCATCACCTGCGGCGCAAGCTTGGGGCAGCCTGGATCGAAAACATCCGCGGCGTGGGCTACCGGTTTCGACCCGACGGGACGGCACCGTGACACCCGACAGCATTCACGGACGGCTCAACCGCCTGCAGTGGCTGGCGCTGGTGCTGGCGGCCTTGATCGGGGCCGCGCTGTCGCTGGCCCTGACCTGGCAGCGGCTGCAGGTGTGGCATCGCGACACCCTGGAGCAGATCGCCCAGTCGGTGGTGCGTCACGGGCTGGAGTGGGAAGACGA
>JANWZF010000111.1 GCA_025054905.1 Tepidimonas sp. | reverse complement strand
GCCGATTTCACCGCGCGCCAGCGCAGCATCGCGGCCGGACGTGCGGCGATGGAGGCCGCCTTGCCACGCCTGCGCCAGCAACTGCAGGCGCTGCGCAAGCCGCTGGCCGGCTAAAAAAAGCCCCCGGGCCTTGCGGGCCGGGGGCCAAGGGTCCCTGAAGTTCAGGACTCGAAGAGACCCGAGGAGACAACTGGAAGCATTCGGTTCAGGCAGCCGTGCGACGGTTGCCGCTGCGACTGCGGGGGGCCGCGGTCGCGGAAGCCGCCGCGCTGGCGGCGGCATCGACGGCCTGCTGGGCCTGTTCGGTGGCGCGCTGGAAGTTCTGTTCGGTCAGCTCGGCCGCCTGCTTGACGGCCTGCTGCACCGTCTCCATCGCGGTGGTGGCGGCGTTGACCACGTTGCGCAGCACCTGCACCGCCGGCTCGGTGCCTGCCGGTGCGTTGCGCGACAGGTTTTCCACGACCGCCTGTACCTTATGCTGAGCTTGGGCAGCCTGATCCTCGGCTGCCTGCGCAAACGCCCCGCCGGTGCGCGCGGCAATTTCGGCCAGCTGGCGGCTGTAGGCGATCGTCTTTTCGGCCAGCGGCTGGATCAGCGCGGCCTGGCGCTGCAGCAACTCCTGCGCGTCTTTGGCTGACAGCAGCGCCTGGGCGTTGTCGGCCGCATCGCGCAACGCGGCGCGGGTGGCCTCAAGGTTGAGCTCGACCAGCTTTTCGACCCCTTCCAGCGCCTGGCGCGTCAGGCCGAAGAGCATGTCGATGTTGGCCTTGTGCGCGGCGGCCAGTTGTTCGGGGGTCAGCATGGCGTCCTCCTGAAAATGGTTTTGCTGCGGTGCAGCATGCGTTGATTATAGGCATTCGGCACCCGTTGACAAGCCCCCTTGCGGCACACTGTGCGCCATGCAGGTGTTCTACGCCACCCAATTCGTGTTGCCCTTGCCGGCCGGGCATCGTTTTCCGATGGAGAAATACCGGCTGTTGCGCGATGCGCTGGCGGCCGACCCCGCTTACCGTTTACGGCAGGCCGAGCCTGTCAGCGATGGCGAGCTGGCGCTGGTGCACACGCCAGCCTACATCGAGGCGGTGCAGCACGGGCGGCTGACGCCCGCGCAGCAGCGCGAGATCGGTTTTCCGTGGAGCGAGGCGATGGTCGAGCGTGCGCGACGCTCGGTCGGGGCCACGGTGCAGGCGGCGCGGGTGGCGTTGTTCGGCGGCGAAGGCGTGGCCGCCAACGTGGCCGGCGGTACCCACCACGCCTATGCGGATCGGGGCGGGGGTTTTTGCGTGTTCAACGATGTGGCGGTGGCCGCACGCCTGATGCAGGCTGAATGGGCGCGGGCCGCAGCGGGCCGGCACGTCGCCTTGCGGGTGGCCATCATCGACCTGGACGTGCACCAGGGCAATGGCACCGCCCACATCTTCCGCGCCGACCCGACGGTGTTCACGCTGTCGCTGCACGGCGCACGCAATTTTCCGTTTCGCAAGGAACGCAGTGATCTGGACGTCGAGCTGCCGGATGGCTGTGGCGATGCCGAGTACCTGGAGGCGCTGCAGCAGGCGCTGCAGACGCTGCAGCAGCGGTTCGAGCCCGACCTGGCGCTGTATCTGGCCGGGGCCGATCCGCACGAGGGGGACCGGCTCGGGCGGCTGGCGTTGACCGATCGGGGGATGCAGGCGCGCGACCAACTGGTGTTCGACTGGCTGTGGCAGCGGCGCGTGCCGGTGGCGATGGTGATGGCCGGTGGCTACGGGCGCGACATCGCCACCACCGTGCGCGTGCAGCGGCAGACCTTTGCGCAAGCCCTGCAGCACTGGCAGCGCTGGCAGGGGCAGCGTCCGCCGGCCGTGCAGCCGCCGTGACAGGCGCACGCGCGGTGGGGGTGGCACAATCGGCGCCAGCCGCCAGCGGGCCGGGCGTCCGCTGCGCGGGCGTTCACCCCTTGCGCAAGAGGAGACCGATGACCGCCGCTGCCCCGTCTGCGGCGCGCCCGCAGCCGCGACCGCGCGCCGATTTCGCCGTCTTTCGGCCCATCACCACCCGGTGGATGGACAACGACGTCTACGGCCACGTCAACAACGTCGTCTACTACAGCTGGTTCGACACGGCGGTCAACGCCACCCTGATCGAGCGTGGCGCGCTCGATCCGCTGCATGGGGAGGTCATCGGGTTGGTGGTGCAGACGCAATGCCACTATTTCGAGCCGCTGGCCTTTCCGCAGGCGGTGGAGGCGGGGGTGCGGGTGGCGCACGTGGGCCGCTCCAGCGTGCGCTACGAGGTGGGCATCTTTGCCGCCGGGGCGGCGCGCAGCGCGGCGCACGGGCATTTTGTGCATGTGTACGTGGATCGGGCCAGCCGCCGACCGGTCGTGGCGTTGCCGCCGGCGCTGCGCCTCGTGCTGGAGAGCCTGCAATGAGCGCAACCCTTGAGGAGTCGCAGACGCTCGAGTCTGCCGTAGCCAGCCTGCCGCCGCTGGAGCTGGATCCGCTACGCGCGGCGCAGCGGGCGCTGGACCCCACCCAGGTGGAGGCGGCCATCGTTGGCCGCCGTTCGGTGCGTGCATTTCGGCCCGATCCGGTGCCGCGCGCGCTGATCGAACGCCTGCTGGCGGTGGCCGCGCGTGCGCCTTCGGGCACCAACACCCAGCCGTGGAAGGTGTACGTGCTGCAGGGACGTGCCCGTGACGCGCTGTGCGACCAGGTGTGCGCCGCCCACGATGCTTTGCGCGCCAACCCCGCGCTGGCGGCTGAATATCAGGAGGCCTACGACTATTACCCGAGCCAGTGGGTCAGCCCCTACCTGGACCGGCGGCGCGAAAACGGCTGGGGTTTGTACGGCCTGCTGGGCATAGGCAAGGGCGACAAGGACAAGATGCACGCCCAGCACCAGCGCAACTTTCGCTTTTTCGACGCGCCGGTGGGGTTGATGGTGACGATCGAGCGGGTGATGGGGCGCGGTTCGCTGCTGGACACCGGCATGTTCCTGCAAAACCTGATGGTGGCCGCGCGCGCCCACGGCCTGGACACCTGTCCGCAGGCAGCCTGGAACCACTATGCGCGCATCATCCTGCCGCACATCGGGGCCGGTCCGCAGGAGATGCTGGTGTGCGGCATGGCGCTGGGCTATGCGGATCCCGACGCGCGGGTCAACCGGTTCGTCACCCCGCGTGAGCCGCTGGAGCGCTTTGTGCGCTGGGTGGAATGAGACGGTCGGACCGAGCAGGCAGGAGGCCATGAAGATGGAGCATCGCAGCGCGGCGCAGCGCCCGGCGATCCTGGTGGCGCGGCGCATCTTTCCCTCCACGCTGCAGCGGCTGCGCCAGCATTTCGAGGTCGAGGCCAACGACGCCGACGAGGAGTGGTCGCCGCCGCAGCTGATCGAGCGCCTGCAGGGCAAAGCCGGGGTGCTGTTGACGGGCACGCAGCGCGTCGATGCGGCGCTGCTGGCGGCCTGCCCGCAGCTGCGCATTGCGGCCAACATGACGGTGGGTTACAACAATTTCGATCTGGCGGCGATGGATGCGGCGGGCGTCGTCGGCACCAACACCCCGGACGTGCTGACCGAGACCACGGCCGACTTCGGCATGGCGCTGCTGCTGGCGGCGGCGCGGCGCGTGACGGAAAGCGAACGCTTCTTGCGGGCCGGGCAGTGGACGCGCTGGACGGTGGATCTGTTCGCCGGTGCCGAGGTGCACGCAACCACGCTGGGCATCCTCGGCATGGGGCGCATCGGGCAGGCGATCGCGCGCCGGGCGGCCCACGGCTTTGGCATGCGGGTGCTGTACCACAACCGCCGGCGCCTGGATCCGGCCATCGAGGCTGACTGCCGCGCGACCTGGGTGGACAAGGGCACGCTGCTTCGCGAAGCCGACCATCTGATGCTCGTGCTGCCCTACACGCCGGCCAACCACCACATCATCGGTGCGGCCGAGCTGGCGCAGATGAAGCCCTCGGCCGTGCTGGTCAACCTGGCGCGCGGCGGCATCGTCGATGACGCGGCGCTGGCGCAGGCGCTGCGCGAGGGTCGCCTGGCCGCGGCGGGTCTGGATGTGTTCGAGGGGGAGCCCAACGTCCACCCAGGCCTGCTGGAGGTGCCCAACGTGGTGCTGACCCCGCACATCGCCAGCGCGACGCTGCGCACGCGCCAGGCGATGGCCGACCTGGCTGCCGACAACCTGATCGGTTATCTGCTCCACGGGCGGGCGCTCACACCGGTGAATCACCCGCCGCAGCCGCGCGCGTGATGGCCGCTGGCGTCGGGGGCCGGGGCAGCGCCGTGCCTACAATCGGCGCGCTGCCTTGGCCCGATGCGGCCTCATCAGGAGAGAGGGATGTCCACCACCGCGATGCAGTGGTTGGCGGCGGTGCTGTTTGCGCTGGCGCTGATCCACACGTTTTCGACCAAATTTTTCGAGCACCTGGCCCACACCCACCCCGCCCATGCCGGAGTCTGGCACTTGCTGGGCGAGGTGGAGATCGTCTTTGGCGTGTGGGCGATGCTGTTTGTCGCGCTGGCAGCGGCCAGTGTCGGGGCGGCCCCGGCGCTGCAGTACCTGGACAGCCGCAACTTCACCGAGCCGCTGTTTGTCTTTGCCATCATGGTGGTGGCCGGCAGCCGTCCGGTGCTGCAGGCAGCCACCGCCGCGGTGGAAGGCCTGGTGCGCGTGCTGCCGCTGCCGCGGCCGCTGGCGTTTTATTTCACGATGCTCGGGGTGGTGCCGCTGTTGGGCTCGTTCATCACCGAGCCGGCAGCCATGACCTTGGCCGCGCTGCTGATGCGCGGGCCGATCTTTGCCCAGGTGCCTTCGCGCCTGAAGTACGCCACGCTGGGCGCGCTGTTTGTCAACATCTCGATCGGCGGCACGCTGACCCCGTTTGCTGCCCCGCCGGTGCTGATGGTGGCCTCGGCCTGGGGCTTCGATCTAGCCTACATGCTGACGACGATCGGCTGGAAGGCCGCGTTGGCCGTGCTGATCAATGCGGCGGTGTTGACGGCGCTTAACGCCCGCACGCTGCGTGCGCTGCAGGTCAGCACCGAGTCGCCGTACCGCGGGGTGCCGCCGGGCATGGTGGCGGTGCATCTGGTCTTTTTGCTGCTGATCGTGCTGCTGTCGCACCACCCGGCGGCGTTTTTGTCGGTGCTGCTGCTGTTCATGGGAGTGGCCACCGCGTATCCGCAATATCAGGATCGGCTGATCCTGCGCGAGGGTCTGCTGGTGGCGTTCTTCCTGGGCGGGCTGGTGGTGCTCGGGGGCATGCAGCAATGGTGGCTGCAGCCGCTGCTGCAATCGATGAGCGACACGCAGGTGTATTTCGGCGCCACGCTGCTGACCGCCATCACCGACAACGCGGCACTGACCTACCTCGGCTCGCTGGTGGAAGGGTTGTCGGACGACTTCAAATATTCGCTGGTCACCGGAGCGGTCACCGGCGGCGGTCTGACCGTCATCGCCAACGCCCCCAACCCGGCCGGG
>JANWZF010000007.1 GCA_025054905.1 Tepidimonas sp. | reverse complement strand
AGCAGCGCGAAAAAGCGTTTTCGCGTGCGTCCCGGCGGCACGGTCAAGCGTGCGCAGGCGTTCAAGCGCCACATCCTGACCAAGAAGACGACCAAGAACAAGCGCCAGCTGCGCGGGCCCGTCAACGTGCACGAGCGCGATCTGGGGCATGTCGCCCAGATGATGCCCTACGCCGGTCTGTGACCCGGTCGTCGTTCGCAACGGACAAGGAGTAAGCCATGCCTCGCGTCAAACGTGGTGTCACCGCGCGTGCCCGTCACAAGAAAGTCCTCGCCCTGGCCAAAGGTTTCCGGGGTCGCCGCAAAAACGTCTTCCGCGTCGCCAAGCAGGCGGTGATGAAGGCGCAGCAGTATGCCTACCGTGATCGCCGTACCCGCAAGCGCGTCTTCCGCCAGCTCTGGATCGCCCGCATCAACGCGGCGGCGCGTGAGCTGGGGCTGACCTACAGCCAGTTTGCCAACGGCCTGCGCAAGGCCGCCATCGAGATCGACCGCAAGGTGCTGGCCGACCTGGCCGTGCACGACAAGGCCGCCTTTGCGGCCATCGTCGAGCGCGTCAAGGCCGGGCTGGCGCAAGGCGCCGCGGCGTAAAGCCAACGCCGCCACCGGGGGGCCGGGCAACGGCCACCCGACACCCGCAGGGCCAGCCGCCACCCTCCGGCGCTGGCCCTTTGTTTTGGCTTCGCTTGGGGGCCGCTGCCTGCGGCCCGCCACCACCGCACGGATGTTGGCATGAACGAACTCGATTCCTTGGTGCAGGCCGCGCGCGCGCAGTTTGCGCAGGCTGCCACCCCGCAGGAGCTGGAAAACGCCAAGGCGCGCTTTTTGGGCAAGCAGGGGCTGCTGACCGAGCGCATGAAGGCGCTGGCCCAGCTGGCAGCCGAAGAGCGCAAGGCGGCCGGGGCGGCGATCAACGCGGCCAAGCAGGCGGTGGAGGCGGCGCTGCAGGCGCGTCGCGCCGAGCTGGCGCAAGCCGAGCTGCAGCGGCAGCTGGCCGCCGAGGCGCTGGATGTGACGCTGCCGGGCCGTCAAGTGGGCGTGGGGGGATTGCATCCGGTCAGCCTGACGCTGGAGCGCATCGAGGCGATTTTCGGTTCGATGGGCTTTGAGGTGGCCGATGGGCCCGAGGTGGAGACCGACTGGTTCAACTTCACGGCGCTCAACACCCCGGCCGATCATCCGGCACGCTCGATGCACGATACTTTCTACGTCGAAGGGGGCACGCCCGAGGCGCCGCTGCTGCTGCGCACGCACACCAGTCCGATGCAGATCCGCCACGCGGTGCAGCACGTCAAGCGCGCGCGCGCAGCGGCGGGGGATGACGGCACGGGCCTGTTTGCCGGCGACATGCCCGAGATTCGGGTCATCGCGCCGGGGCGCACCTACCGCGTCGACAGCGACGCCACGCACTCGCCGATGTTTCACCAGTGCGAGGGGTTGTGGATCGGGCGCGAGGTCAGCTTCAAGGATCTGAAGGTGGTGTTTACGGCGTTTTGCCGGGCGTTTTTCGAAACCGACGACCTGCGGCTGCGCTTTCGACCGAGCTTTTTCCCGTTCACCGAGCCCAGCGCCGAAATCGACATCCAGTTCACGCGCGGGCCGCTGGCGGGGCGCTGGCTGGAGGTGGCCGGCAGCGGCCAGGTGCATCCCAACGTGGTGCGCAACATGGGGCTGGATCCCGAGCACTACATCGGGTTTGCGTTTGGCATGGGGCCGGACCGCTTGACCATGCTGCGCTACGGCGTGGGTGACCTGCGCCTGTTTTTCGAGGGCGATTTGCGTTTTCTGGCGCAGTTTCGCTGAACGCGGGGTGCAACGGCAACGACGACCGAGGACACGATGCAGTTTCCTGAATCTTGGCTGCGCAGCTTTTGCAATCCGGCGCTGAGCTCGGAACAACTGGCCGATCTGCTGACGATGGCCGGCTTGGAGGTGGAGGAGGTGCGCCCGGTGGCACCGCCGATGACCGGGGTGGTGGTGGGGGCCATCGTCCATGTCGAGCCACACCCCAACGCCGATCGGCTGCGGGTTTGTCAGGTGGACGTCGGCTGCGGCGCGCCGCTGCAGATCGTCTGCGGGGCGCCCAATGCGCGCGTGGGCATCCGCGTGCCGTGCGCGCGGGTGGGAGCGGTGCTGCCGCCGGGCGAGGACGGACGGCCGCTGGAGATCCGGCTCAGCAAGCTGCGTGGGGTGGACAGCCACGGGATGCTATGCTCGGCGCGCGAGCTGGGCCTGTCGGATGACCACGGCGGTCTGCTGGAGCTGGCCGGCGATGCCCCCATCGGACGCGATGTGCGCGAGGTGCTGGCGCTGGATGACCGGTTGTTCACGCTGAAGCTCACCCCCAACCTGGCGCATTGTCTGAGCGTTTTCGGCGTGGCGCGCGAAGTGGCGGCGCTGACTGGCGCGCCGCTGCACCCGCCGGTGATCGCGCCGGTGCCGCCCCGGCACGACGCGGTGTTGCCGGTGCGCATCAAGGCGCCGGACCTGTGCGGGCGTTTCACCGGCCGCATCATCCGCGGCATCGACCCCACGGCCCGCACCCCCGACTGGATGGTGCAGCGGCTGGCGCGCTGCGGCCAGCGCAGCATCTCGGCGCTGGTGGACATTTCCAACTACGTGATGTTCGAGCTGGGCCGCCCGTCGCACATCTTCGATCTGGACCAGATCCACGGCGGACTGCAGGTGCGTTGGGGGCGCCCGGGTGAAACGCTGGAGCTGCTCAACGGCCAGACCGTCACGCTGGATGAGACCGTCGGGGTCATCGCCGACGAGCGCGGGGTGGAGTCGCTGGCCGGCATCATGGGCGGGCAGGCCACGGCGGTGTCGGACGCCACCCGCAACGTGTACGTCGAGGCCGCGTTCTGGTGGCCGCGCGCGATTGCGGGGCGTGCACGCCGCTTCAATTTCAGCACCGACGCGGCCCACCGCTTCGAGCGCGGCGTGGACCCTAGCACCACGCGTGAGCACGTCGAGCGCATCACGCAGCTGATTCTGCAGATCTGCGGTGGCGAGCCGGGGCCCATCGATGATCAGGTGGTCCATGTGCCGCAGCCCCAGCCGGTCAAGCTGCGTGTGGCGCGCGCCGCCAAGGTGATCGGCATGCCGCTGACGCAGGCGCAGTGCGCCGAGCCGCTGCGGCGGCTGGGCCTGGAAGTGGCCGAGGGGGATGGCGTGCTGACGGTGACGCCGCCGCCGTACCGCTTCGATGTGCAGATCGAGGAAGACCTGATCGAGGAGGTGGCGCGCGTCATCGGCTACGACCGCCTGCCCGACACCCCGCCGCGGGCTCCGGTGCTGCCGCGCGTGCGGCCGCAGGCACAGCGTTCGCCGTTTGCGCTGCGGCGGCAACTGGCGGGTTTGGGCTACCAGGAGACGATCAATTTCAGCTTTGTGGATGAGCGCTGGGAGCGCGACTACGCCGGCAACCCGGCGCCGATCCGGCTGCTCAATCCGATCGCCAGCCACCTGAGCGTGCTGCGCTCCAGTCTGCTGGGCAGCCTGTTGCAGGTGCTGCGCCACAACGTGGACCGGCGCGCGCCGCGGGTGCGGGTGTTCGAAATCGGGCGCGTGTTCCGGCGCGATCCGGCGGTGCCCGATGGCGATGCAACGGTGGCCGGCATCGACCAGCCGCTGCGCATGGCCGGGCTGGCTTGGGGGGATGCCTGGCCGCTGCAGTGGGGGGTGCGTGGCCGCACGGTGGACTTCTTTGACGTCAAAGGCGACGTGGAGGCGCTGCTGGCCCCGCGCGTGGCGCATTTCGAGCCGGCCGAGCATCCCGCGCTGCACCCCGGGCGGTGCGCGCGCATCGTGCTGGAAGGCCGCCCGATCGGCGTGCTGGGCGAGTTGCACCCGCGCTGGCGTCAGGCCGAAGGCTGGAGCAGTGCCCCGGTGCTGTTCGAGCTGGACTTGGCTGCGGTGCTGACCTGGCCCGTGCCGCAGGCACAGCCGATCGGCCGCCATCAGCCGGTGCAGCGGGATTTGGCCGTGGTGGTGCGCGAAGACGTCACCCACGCTCAGCTGATGGCGGCCATCGAGGCCGCCGGCCAGCCCTGGCTGCGCGCGGCGGTGCTGTTTGACGTCTTCCGGCCCCAACCCGGAACGGCTGGCGGCATCGGGGCGGGTGAGAAGAGCCTGGCGGTACGCTTGACGCTGGAGCGTGACGAGGCGACCCTGACCGAGGCCGATATCGAGGCGGTGCTGGCAGCGGTGCTGCAGTCGCTGCAGCAGCGCCTCGGGGCGCGCCTGCGTGCTTAAGCCGCTGCGGGGCTGCTGCTACGATTGCGTCCATGGCAACCCGTAGCACCCCCCGTCCAACGGTCACCGACGTTCAGCCCACCCTGACCAAGGCCGAGCTGGCCGAGGCGCTGCACGAGCGCATCGGCTTCAACAAGCGCGAGTCCAAGGAGCTGGTGGATGCTTTCTTTGCATTGATCGCTGAACGGCTGGTGGCCGGCGAGGAGGTGCGCATCGCCGGCTTTGGCCAGTTCGGGGTGCGTCGCAAGGCCCCGCGGCCGGGTCGCAACCCACGCACCGGGGAGCTCGTGCCGATTGCGGCGCGCCGCGTGGTCACGTTCCACGCCAGCCCCAAGCTCAGGGAAGCGTTGCAGGACGGTGCCGGCGCAGCCAGTGCGCCGGATCGATGAAGCCCGTGGCCAGTGCCACGCCGGCCAGGATCACCGCGCCGCAGCCCACCATCCACGGCGTGATCGGCTCCTGCAGCAGCAGCGCGCCGTAGGCCAGCGCAAACACCGGAATCAGAAACGTCACGGTCAGGGTGCGGGCGGGGCCGGCTGCTTCGATCAGGCGAAAGTACAGCAGATAGGCCAAGGCCGTGCACAGCACCCCGGCGGCCAGCACCGCTGCCCAGGCTCCCCAGGTGACGGGTGTCGCCGGCCAGGTCAGCAGTGCCGGGGCCAGCAGCCCTAGGGCCGCCCCGAACTGACTGCCCGCGGCAGTGGCCAGGGGCGGGATGCCCCTCAGATATTTTTGGGTGTAGCTGGCTGCCAGCGCGTACAGGATCGTGGCCGCCAGGCAGGCCAACACGGCCCAGCCGGTGCCGCCGGGCTTGAAGGTGGCCTTGTTCCACGACAGCAGTGCCACCCCGGCAAAGCCCAGCGCCAGCCCGAGGGCGCGCCAGCGCCCGGGGCGATCCCCGAGCCACCACCACGCCACCACCGCACCAAACAGCGGCACGGTGGCATTGAGGATCGCCGCCAGCCCCGTGCTGATCGACAGCACCGCGTAGGCAAACAGCCCGAAGGGAAGGCCGGCGTTGATCAGCCCGACGAACAGGATGCGCCCAGCGTGGCGGCGAAAAGCCGGCCAGGCCCCACCCAGCACCAGCACCGGCCACAGCACCACGCTGGCCACCGCCACGCGCAGCCAGGCCGTGGCCACTGGCCCCAGCTCCAGCGCCGCCTGGCGCGTGAACAAAAACGAGGCGCCCCACAGCGCAGCAAGAAAGATGAATTCGGCAACAAGTCTGGCGGGCATCATGCACAGGGCAGCTGCGCCACAAGCAGCCGCCTTCAAGTGGCAGGGGCGCGCATCATAAGCGCTCCTACAATGGCGGCCTGTCACCCACAGGCCTGCAACCTCGATGAGCACCGATCCTGTCTGGGCGCCTGCCGCCCATGCGTTCAAAGCCTACGACATCCGCGGCGTCGTGCCGCAGACGATCGACGCGGCGTTCGCGCATGCGCTCGGACGCGCTTTCGGCGCGCGCGTTGTGGCCCAGGGCGAGGCGGTGGTGGCGGTGGGGCGCGATGGCCGGCTGTCCAGCCCGATGCTGGCGGCGGCCTTGAGCGAGGGCCTGTGCCAAGCCGGCGTGGATGTGCTCGACTTGGGCCTGGTGACCACCCCGATGCTGTACTACGCCACCGCCACCCACTGCGCCAGTGGCATCCAGGTCACCGGCAGCCACAATCCCAAGGATCACAACGGGTTCAAGATGGTCCTGGGCGGCCGCGCGATCCACGGGCAGGACATCCAGGCCCTGAAGGAGGCGATGCAGCAGGGGGGGGCTGCGGCGCCGCGGCGCGGCACCGTGCGTGCGCTGGACCTTCGGCCCGAATACCAGGCCCGCATCGTCGGCGACGTGCGGCTGGCGCGGCCGATGCGGGTGGTGGTCGATTGTGGCAACGGCGTCACCGGTGCCAGCACCCCTGAGCTGCTGCGCGCCCTGGGTTGCGCGGTGACGGTGCTGTACGGCGAGGTCGACGGCGAATTTCCCCATCATCACCCCGACCCTTCCAAGCCCGAAAACCTGCGTGATCTGATCGCCGCCGTGCAGGCCGAGGGGGCTGAACTTGGATTGGCGTTCGATGGGGATGGCGACCGCCTGGGGGTCGTGACGCCCAGTGGCCAGATCATTTACCCGGATCGGCAGCTGATGCTGCTGGCGCACGATGTGCTGCAGCGCGTGCCGGGCGCCACCATCGTCTACGACGTCAAGTGCAGCCAACGCCTGGCGCCGGCCATCCGCGCTGCAGGGGGCGTGCCCTTGATGTACAAAACGGGCCACAGCCTGGTCAAGGCCAAGATGCGCGAGGTGGGGGCGCCGCTGGGCGGCGAAATGAGCGGTCATCTGTTTTTCCAGGAGCGCTGGTACGGCTTTGACGATGGCACCTACGCGGCGGCGCGCCTGCTGGAGATCTTGAGCCGACATGCCGACCCCGGTGCGGTGTTGGAGGCGTTGCCCAGCAGCCCGAGCACCCCCGAGCTCAACGTGCCGTGCGCCGAGGGCGAGCCGCACCGCGTGGTGGCCGAACTGCAGCGTCTGGCGCGCTTCGATCCCCCCGCCGAGGTCAGCACCGTGGACGGCGTGCGGGTGGACTGGTCCGATGGCTTCGGGCTGATCCGCGCCTCCAACACCACCCCGGTGTTGGTGCTGCGCTTTGAAGGACACACGCCGCAGGCGCTGGCGCGCATCCAGGCCGAGCTGCTGGCGCTGCTGCGCCGCGTCAAGCCCGACGCGCAGCTCGCGCAGGCGGCCCACTGAGCGCAGCAGGCACCACCCGCGCGCCCACGGGGACCTCATGAGCACACTGACCCCCGATGCCGATCCCGAGGTCATCGTCTTCAACCTGAAGCGCCGCTACACCGGCGTGTCGGCCACTGTCAACGCGCTGGTGCCGCTGCAGGCGCGTCAGTGGCGTCTGGCGTACTGCGGCACACCGTTGCCGCACGGCATGCCGGGCATGACGCTGCGGCAGGCGATCGCGCTGTCGCGACGCCCGCCTGCCGGGCGACCGTTTCGCATCTGGCACGTGCGGCGCGACCACGAGATGCTGGCTGGCCTGTGGGCGCGCGATGGGCTGCGGCTGCCGATCCGGCTGGTGTTCACGTCCGCCGCCCAGCATCGCCACGGGTGGTTTCCGCGCTGGTTGATCAGCCGCATGGATGCGGTCATCGCCACGACGCCCCAGGCGGCCCGCTTCGTGCCCAACACCACCGCCGTGGTGCCGCACGGCATCGATCTGGCGCGCTTTGCGCCACCGCCAGACAAACGGGCGGCGTGGGGCGACAGCGGCCTGCCCGGGCGATGGGGGGTGGGGGTGTTTGGGCGCGTGCGGCCCGACAAAGGCACCGATGTGTTCGTTGAGGCGATGATCGCCGCCTTGCCCCATCTGCCGGAGGTGACGGCGGTGATCGCTGGGCGCGCCATGCCGCAACACGAAGCCTACCAGCGCGGGCTGCAGGCGCGCATCGACGCGGCCGGCCTGCACGAGCGCATTCGCTTCCTCGGCGAAGTGCCCGCTGCTGACGTGCACCGCTGGTACCAGCGCTGCCTGGTGTGCGTGGCCTGCCCGCGCTACGAACCCTTTGGCCTGACGCCGTTTGAGGCGGCGGCCTGTGGTTGTGCGCTGATTGGCTCGCGCACCGGGGCGTTTGAGCAACTCGTGCAGCCCGGGGTCAACGGGGCCCTGGTCGATCCCGGGGATGCCGCCGGGCTGGCCCAAGCCCTGCGCCAGCTGCTGGCCGATCCCGACGCCGCGCTGCGCATGGGGCAGGCCGCGCGGCAGCGGGTGGCTCAGCACTTTTCGCTCGAACAGGAAGCCGCCGGGATCGCGGCGGTGTACCAGCGGCTGTTCGATGGTGGCTGAGATCCGGTTCCGGCGGGAGGCGGCCGCGCTGGCACTGTACGGTGCGGCCACCACCGCCTTGCTGCCGCTGCTGTACGCCAAACTGGCCTGGCGTGCGCGGCACGAGCCCGGCTATGCCGAACACCTCGGGCAGCGCGCGGGGCGCTACCGTTCGGCGCCGTCGCACGGGTGGCTGTGGGTGCATGCGGTGTCGCTGGGCGAGACGCGTGCGGCGGCGCTGTGGGTGCGGCGCTTGCAGGCTGAGCGCCCCGACATTCCGGTTCTTTGGACCCATGGCACCGCCACCGGACGCGCCGAGGGGCAGCGCTGGCTGCGTGCCCAGGATGCGCAAGTCTGGTTGCCGTGGGACAGTCCAGCGGCGGTGCAGCGCTTTCTGGCGCACTGGCGTCCGCGCCTGGGCGTGCTGATGGAGACCGAAGTCTGGCCGATGCTGGTGCACGGTTGCCGGCGCAGGGGCGTGCCGCTGTGGTTGGTCAACGCCCGCTTGAGCGAGCGCTCGGCGCAGCGTGCCCGGCGCCTGCGTGCGCTGGCCGAGCCGGCCTATGCGGGCCTGAGTGGGGTGCTGGCCCAGACCGAGGCCGATGCCCAGCGCTTGCGCGCGCTGGGCGCGCCGGTGCGGGGGGTCACCGGCAATGTCAAGTTCGACGTCCCGTGGCAGCCGCCGCCGTGGACGGCGGCGCGAGCCTGGCGCGTGGCCTGGCAGGACGCGACGGCGCGGCCGGTGCTGCTGCTGGCCAGCAGCCGCGCGGGCGAAGAAGCCCTGTGGCTGGCGGCGTGGCAGCGCGTGCGGCAACAGGGCGACGGCGGGCCGGTGCCGCTGTGGCTGGTGGTGCCTCGCCATCCGCAGCGTTTCGATGAGGTGCACGCGCTGCTGAGCGGTGCCGGACTGCGGGTGCTGCGGCGCAGCGCGTTGCCGGACTGGCCGCAGCCGCCCGCCTGGCCGTCCGAGGCCCTGCAGGCCGACGTGCTGCTGGGCGACAGCCTGGGGGAAATGCCCGCCTACTACGCGCTGGCCGATGTGGCGCTGATGGGGGGCAGCTTTGCCCCGCTCGGCGGGCAAAACCTGATCGAGGCCGCCGCTTGCGCGTGTCCGGTGGTGCTGGGGCCGCACACGTTCAATTTTGCGCAGGCGGCCGAGGAGGCGCTGCGTCTGGGGGCAGCGCGGCGCGCGCGCGACCTGGACGAGGCCCTACGGCTGGCGCAGGACTGGCTCAGCGACCCCGCGGCGCGACAGCGCGCGCAGCGCGCGGCGCAGACGCTGCTGCAGACCCACGGTGGGGCCGCCGACCGCACCGTGCAGGTGCTGCTGGCGGCGTGGGACGAGGCCGGCGCCGTCAACGCGGCGCCAGCAGGGCCTCGATCGGCTTGACGTCGTCGGCCCCCAGCACGCCAGCGGCCTGGCGCAGTTTCAGGCCGCCGACCAGCACGTCGTAGCGGGCCTTGGCCAGCTGGGCCTTGGTCTGGTAGAGCTGGCTTTGCGCGTTGAGCACATCGATGTTGATGCGCACGCCGACCTGGTAGCCGAGCTGGTTGGCCTCCAGCGCCAGCTGGCTGGAGGCTTCGGCCGCCTGCAGCGCGCGCACTTGGCCCAGACCCGACTGCACGCCGAAAAAGGCGGCCCGGGTGGCCTGGCTGACGTTGCGCGTGGCGGCCTCCAGGTCGTTGCGCGCCTTGTCTTCCAGCGCCACGGTTTCCTGGATGCGGTTGTCCAGCGCACCGCCGGTGTACAGCGGCAGGTTGAACTGCACACCGACGCTGGCCACCTGATTGCGCACGTACGGAAAGGGCGGGGTCTGGGCTGGCGAGCGCGCCCACTGAAGCTGCGCCACCGCATCCAGCGTCGGCCCTTTGGCAGCCTGGGCCTTGCGCACCTCCAGCCGCGCGACCTCCAGCTGGGCCTGCGCGGCGCGCACCGCCGGGTGCTCGGCCACGGCGCGCTGCACCCAGGCCTGCACGTCGTCAGGGGTGGGGGCGGGCAGGGCGGCCGCATCCTTCAGCGGCCACGGTTCCAGGCCACTGCGGCCCACCAGCTGCTCCAGCGCCAGCCGCTTGACGCGCAGATCGTTGTCCGCGGCCACTTCCTGCGCCAGCACCAGGTCGTAGCGGGCTTGCGCCTCGCGCGTGTCGGTGATGGTGGCGGTGCCGACTTCAAAATTGCGTTTGGCCGCCGCCAGTTGCTGTTCGACAGCGGCTTTCTGGGCGCGCACGAAGGCCAACGTATCCTGCGCGCCGAGCACATCGAAGTACGCCTGGGCCACGCGCACGACCAGATCCTGTTCAGCCAGCTGCAGCTGGGCCTGGGCGGCCTGCAACGCGCGTTCGGCCTGATCCACTTCGAGCTGGTTGCCGGGCCGCCACAGCGGATGGCTGGCCGCAAGCTTGACCGACTGGTTGGTGAAGCTGTCGTCGAATCCGCGCGCCGAGCTGTCGCGCCGGTTGACGAAGGCGTCGGCCGACAGGCCAACGGTGGGCAGCACGCGCGCCTTGGCCTGCTCGGCCTTGGCACGGCTGGCCTGGAACTGCGCTTGTGCGGCCAGGTAGGCCGCATCGTAGCCGCGCGCGGCCTCCAGCAGCGTTTGCAGGCTTTGCGCCTGGGCGCTGCCGCCCATCAGACCGAGGGCCAGCAAGGTGGCCGCCACGACGCGGCGTGCCCGCGGCGGCGTCGAGAGCGTGCGGACGATCTTCGGCATGGCAG
>JANWZF010000060.1 GCA_025054905.1 Tepidimonas sp. | reverse complement strand
GTTCACGACTGGGCGGTGGCGCAGCTGCTGCCCGGCCCCAACGTGGTCAACCTGGCGCTGATGATCGGCGGGCGCCAGTTCGGCTGGCGGGGCGCGCTGGCCGCACTGGCTGGCATGCTGCTGGCCCCCCTGGTGCTGCTGGTGCTGGCGGCGGTGTTTGCGCACGTGGCCGGCCACCCCGCCGCGCAAGGGGCCCTGCGGGGCATGGGTGCGGTGGCGGCGGGCTTGATTCTCGGCACCGCGCTGCGACTGCTGGCGCCCCTGCGCGCCAACGCGATGGGCTGGACCTGCAGCGCCGTGCTGGCGGCGCTGACCTTCGTCGCGGTGGCCTGGATACGGCTGCCGTTGGCCCCGGTGTTGCTGAGCCTGGGCGCGCTGGGCTGGTGGCTGGCGGCCCGCCGGCTGCGCCCCTGTGCAGGAGGCCCCCGATGAGCGCATGGACGGCCGGTGACTGGCTGGGGTTGTTCACGCATTTTCTTTCGCTGTCGCTGCTGGCCATCGGCGGAGCCCTGACCACCGCGGCTGACATGCACCGCTATTTGGTCCATGAACACGCCTGGATCAGCGACACCCAGTTCACCGCCGCCATCGCGCTGGCGCACGCCGCACCGGGCCCCAACATTCTGTTCGTCGCCCTGCTGGGATGGTACGTTGGACTCAACGCCGCATCTCCCGGGGCATCGGCCTGGTGGGTGGGGCTGCAGGGGGTGGCGGTTTGCCTGGGGGCGATGCTGTTGCCGTCCTCGTTGCTGACTTACAGCGTGACGCGCTGGCTGTACCGGCGCCGCGACTGGTGGCCCGTGCAGGCCCTGCAGCATGGGCTGGCCCCGGTGGTGGTGGCGTTGCTGCTGTCCTCCGGCTGGCTGCTGGCACGCAGCGGCGCCGAAGGACCCCAAGCCTGGCGTTTGTGGCTGCTGACCGCCGCCACCGCCGCACTGGTGTGGCGCACGCGCCTGCCGCTGCTGGGGCTGCTGGCCCTCGGCGCCCTGCTGGGGGCACTGGGTTGGCTCTAGGCCACAGCCGAACTCAACGCAGCGGGTGCAGCCGCTGGCGCACGGCCTCGTACAGGCACACCGCGCTGGCCACCGAGACGTTGAGGCTTTCGACCGCCCCCCGCATCGGGATGGCCACCAGCTCGTCGCAGCTGCGTCGCACCAACTGGCGCAGGCCACTGCCTTCAGCGCCCATCACCAGTGCCACCGGCCCGCGCCAGTCCAGCTCGTACAGCGTGCGTGGGGCAGCATCGCTGGTGCCCACCACCCACAGGCCGCGGTCCTTGAGGGACTGCAGCGTGCGCGCCAGATTGGTCACCATCACATACGGCACCGTTTCGGCCGCCCCGCTGGCCACCTTGGCCACCGTGGCGTTGAGTCCGCACGCACGGTCTTTCGGGGCGATCACCGCATGCACCCCGGCAGCATCGGCCACGCGCAGGCAAGCGCCCAGGTTGTGCGGGTCGGTCACACCATCGAGCACCAGCAACAGCGCAGGATCGGCGCGGCGCTCGGCTTCGGGGCGGGCCTGGAGCTGATCGAGCACGTCATCCAGCGTGCGGGCCAGCTCCACCGCGCTGACGCGCGCCACCACCCCCTGATGATGGCCGCCGCCGGCCAGACCCGCCAGACGCGCCCCGTCGACCTCCATCACGCGCACGCCGGCCTCATGGGCACGCGCCAAAAACTGCTTCATGCGCGCGTCGCGCCGCGTCGGGTCGACGTAGAGCTCAAGGATTGAGGCGGGCGCCATTTTCAAGCGCACGCCGACGGCATGAAAGCCGTACAGAACGCGGGGCTCGCTGGCCATGGAGCGCGATTATGCGCCGACGGCTTCTTCGTACGCGCGCCCGGCCTCGATCGTCAGGCGCCGCTGGCAGCGCGCGGCAATCGTCGCATCGTGCGTCACCAGCACCAGCGTCGTGCCGTGCTCACGGTTGAGCTCGAACATCAGCTCCATCACGCGCGCTCCCGTGGCGTGATCGAGGCTACCGGTGGGCTCATCGGCCAGCAAGATGTCCGGCTGCACGACGAACGCCCGCGCCAGCGCCACGCGTTGCTGTTCGCCGCCGGACAGCACGCGCGGGTAGTGTCCGAGCCGCTGACCCAGGCCAACGCGCTCCAGCATGCGTCGCGCCGCCGCGTGGGCATCGCGCCGCCCCGCCAGCTCCAGGGGCAACATCACATTTTCCAGCGCGGTCAGATGGGCCAGCAGCTGAAAGCTCTGAAAAACAAACCCGACCCGTTGCCCCCTCAGGGCTGCGCGCTCGTCTTCGTCCAGCGCGAAAATGTCCGTGCCGGCCCAGCGAACCGTACCGGAGCTTGGCGTATCCAATCCAGCCATCAACGACAGCAGCGTGCTTTTGCCCGACCCGGAAGCCCCCACGATGGCCACCGTCTGGCCCGCCTGGACGGCAAAATCGACCTCGTGCAGGATGGTCAACGCAACGCCGCCAGCGTCGACGACGCTTTTGGACAGGCGCTGGACTTCGATGATCGGGTTGGGCATGAAAGGAAAAGCGTGACGTGAGGCGACGTGACTGTAACGCAGCCCTGGCTGCTAGCCTGGGGTTGGGGATTTGGCCGGCCATCGCAGGGGCCGCCCCTGAAGGGATCGCCCCCGTCATCCTGGTGGTGGGCGATTCACTCAGCGCCGAATACGGGATCGCGCGCGGCAGCGGCTGGGTCGCTCTGTTGCAGCAGCGGCTGCAGGACGAAGGCCGTGCGCTGCGGGTCGTCAACGCCAGCGTCAGCGGTGACACCACCGCCGGAGGGCGCAG
>JANWZF010000004.1 GCA_025054905.1 Tepidimonas sp. | reverse complement strand
GCGCCGCGTGCCTGCAGCAGCCCGCGCCAGCCCACCGTGGCCAGCCCGCCGAACGGATCGCCGCCGCCGCGGTGGCTGGCGTGCTGGCGTTGCATCAGCTCGTGCTTGCGCAGCACCGGCAGGCGTGCCAGCGCCGACCGTGACGTGATGGAGGCGGGCTCGAACCCTGCCAGCCATTCGGACCAGAAGGGGCTGGCCTGTTGGGCATGGGCGATCAGGTCGGGCAGGGCGGCCAGCAACGCCGCCTCGCGGGCAGCGGGGTCGCGGGTCTCAAGGGCGTCGTAATACGTGGGCATGGCGCGGGGGGGCGGGGTGGTGGGAGAGCAGAGGTTGGGGCCGATGCTGCGATCAGGCCAGCCAGCGCTTGCGCCGCTTGTAGCTCTTGACGTCGCGGAAACTCTTGCGCTGGCCGCCGCCCATGCCAAGGTAGAACTCCTTGACGTCCTCGTTGTTGCGCAGGTCCTCGGCGGCGCCGTCCATCACGATGCGGCCCGACTCCATGATGTAACCGTAGTTGGCGTAGCGCAGCGCCATGTTGGTGTTCTGCTCGGCGATCAGGAAGCTGACCTTCTCTTTCTGGTTCAGGTCCTTGACGATCTCGAACACCTCCTCGACGATCTGCGGCGCCAGCCCCATCGACGGCTCGTCCAGCAGCACGACGCTGGGGTTGGCCATCAGCGCGCGGCCGATGGCGCACATCTGCTGCTCGCCGCCGGAGGTGTAGGCCGCCTGGCTGGTGCGACGCGTCTTCAGGCGCGGAAAATAGGTGTAGACCTTCTCCAGGTTGGCGGCGATTTCACCCTTGTCCTTGCGCGTGTAGGCGCCGGTCAGCAGGTTTTCCTCGATCGTCAGGTGGGCAAAGCAGTGCCGCCCTTCCATCACCTGCACGACACCGCGCCGGACCAGGTCGGCCGGCGTGAGGTTTTCGATGCGCTCGCCACGCAGTTCGATCGAGCCTTTGGTGACCTCGCCGCGCTCGCCCTTGAGCAAATTGGAGATGGCGCGCAGGGTCGTGGTCTTGCCGGCGCCGTTGCCGCCCAGGATGGCGGCGATCTGGCCTTCGGCGAGCTGCAGCGAGACGCCCTTGAGCACGAGGATGACGTGGTTGTAGATGACCTCGATGCCGTTGACGGTCAGGACGGGGGCGGGTGTCGTCATGGAAATCAACCTCTTGCGTTGGCGGGGGTGGCAACCACCCGTCAGCCCCCTGCGGTGCGGCAAGGGACTGGCGACTGGCAGGGGCAGCGCGGGCGCGGCCCCCTGCGAGAAAGGGGGTGGCTCCCTTTCCCGGCCGTGTTTTGAGCCCTTTACGACTGGCAGTCCTGCGGGGTGCGGCGCTGCAGTTTCTTCTCGGCCGCGTATTTGTCGGCCGCAGCGCGCACCATCGGCTTGAGGATCTGCTCGTCGGCCTGGTACCAGTCGGACGACCAGACGAACTTGGTGCCGTCCCAGGTGTGGATGCGGGCCCAGGCCGCGCCCATGTGGTCGGCGCAGCTGGTGGAGATCGGGCGCATGACCCCCTTGAAGCCCAGTGCATCCAGCTTGGCCTGGGTCAGGTCCAGGTTTTCCAGGCCCCAGCGCACCTGCTCGCCGGTCATCACCTTGCCCTTGCCGAAGCGTTCCTGCGCACGCTTGACGCCTTCGACCGCCAGCATCGCGCTGATCAGGCCGCGCATGTACAGCACGTCGCCGACTTCTTCGCGCGGACCGGTGCCTTGGCCCTTGTCGTGCAGCTTTTGCAAGATCTCCTTGACCACCGCCGAATTTTTCTCGGCACCGTGCTGCATCATGATGGCGTTGTAGCCCTTGGCCCCCATGCCGACGTCCTTGACGTCCGGCTCAGCGCCGGCCCACCAGACGCCGTACATCTTCTCACGCGGATAGCCGACGGCTTGCGCCTCCTTCAGGGCGGTGGAGTTCATCACGCCCCAGCCCCACAGCAGCACGTAATCCGGTCGCTGCTGGCGGATCTGCAGCCAGGTGGCTTTTTGCTCGACGCCCGGGTGGGCCACCGGCAGCAGGCTGAGTTGAAAGCCATGCATCGCCGCACGCTCTTGCAGCAACGGGATGGGCTCCTTGCCAAACGGGCTGTCGTGATAGACCAGCGCGATCTTTTTGCCTTTCAGGTTGGCCAAGCCCCCTTCGATTTTGCCCAGGTGCTGGATCAACACGTCGGCGGCAACCCAGTAGGTGCCCATCAACGGGAAATTCCACTTGAACACCCCACCGTCCTGGCTTTCGCTGCGGCCGTAGCCGGCGGTGATCAATGGAATCTTGTCGATCGGGGCCTTTTCCGTCAGCGCAAAGGTGATGCCAGTCGACAGCGGCTGAAACACCGTGGCGCCGCCGTTCTTGCCCTTGAGGCGCTCGTAGCACTCCACGCCGCGGTCGGTCGCGTAGCCGGTCTCGCACTCTTCCCAGCTGATCTGCACGCCATTGATGCCACCGCGTGCATTGGTCAGCTTCAGATAGTCCACATAGCCGTTGGCAAACGGCACGCCGTTGGGGGCGTAGGCACCGGTGCGGTACACCAGCACGGGGAAAAATTGCTCCTTGGCCTGCTGCGCATGGGCCGTCGGGCCCATCAGCGCCGAGCAGAGGGCCGCGGCCGCTGCGGCGGTGGCCAGCAAGGTGTTGCGTCGCTTCATGGTGTGTCTCCTTCGGGTTGAAGCACGGGTGGAAAAGGGGGCGGGGGCAGTGCGGAACGTCAATGTGGGAACGGCCAGATGCGCAGCTTCTGTTTGCCGATGCTCCACAGCTTGGCCAGGCCGTGGGGTTCGACGATCAGGAACCAGACGATCAGCGCTCCGAAAATCATGAATTCGGTGTGGCTGACGGTGGCGGTGGAGACGGTCAGACCGAACAGACCACCCAGCCAGGGCAGGAACTGGTTCAGGAAGATCGGCAGCACGACGATGAAGGCTGCCCCAAAGAAGCTACCCATGATCGAGCCCAGCCCGCCGATGATGACCATGAACAGCAGCTGGAAGGAGCGGTCGATCGAAAACGCCGCCGGCTCCCATGAGCCCAGGTGCACGAAGCCCCACAGCGCACCGGCCACCCCGACGATGAACGAGCTCACTGCAAAGGCCGACAGCTTGGCGTACACCGGCCGGATGCCGATGACGGCGGCGGCCACGTCCATGTCGCGGATCGCCATCCATTCCCGCCCGATGGCCGAGCGCACCAGGTTTTTGGCCAGCAGCGCAAACACGACGACGAAGGCCAGGCAGAACAGGTATTTTTCGACCGGGGTGTCGATGCGCCAGCCCAGCACGCTCAGGTTGGACACCGACACCGAACCCGACGGGTTGTGGTTGGTGAACCAGCCGATGCGCAAAAACGCCCAGTCAGCAAAAAACTGCGCGGCCAGCGTGGCCACCGCCAGGTACAGCCCTTTGACGCGCAGGCTGGGGATGCCAAAGACGATGCCCACCAGTGTGGCGCACAGCCCGCCGATCAGCAGGGCAGCGATCAACGGCATGCCTTCGATGCGCACAAAGGCGTTGTAAGCCATGTAGGCTCCGACGGCCATGAACGCACCGGAGCCGAGCGAAATCTGACCGCAGTAGCCCACCAGGATGTTGACCCCGATGGCCGCCAGCGACAGGATCAGGAAGGGGATCAGGATGGCGCGGAACAGGTATTCGTCGGCCAGCAACGGCACGCCGACGAAGGCAAATGCCACCAGCGCCAGGATTGCCCAGCGATCCTGCGCGATCGGAAAGATCTGCTGATCGGCGCGGTAGCTGGTCTTGAATTGGCCGTTTTCGCGGTAGAACACGGTGGTCTCCGAAATGAGGGGCGACGCTCAGACACGGTCGATGATTTTTTCGCCGAACAGGCCCTGCGGACGGAACAGCAGGAACACCAGCGCCAGCACGTAGGCAAACCAGATTTCGATGCCGCCGCCGACCAGCGGACCCAGGTAGACCTCGGAGAGCTTTTCGCCCACACCGATGATGAGTCCGCCGACGATGGCTCCTGGCACCGAGGTCAAGCCGCCCAGGATGATGACGGGCAGCGCCCGCAGCGCCACGGTCGTCAACGAAAACTGCACGCCGAGCTTGGAGCCCCAGATCATTCCGGCCACCAGCGCGACGATGCCGGCCACGCACCAGACGATGACCCAGATGCGGTTGAGCGGGATGCCGATCGACTGCGCGGCCTGGTGGTCATCGGCCACCGCGCGCAGCGCGCGACCCGTGGCGGTTTTCTGGAAAAACAGGCTCAAGCCGGCCACCAGGGCAGCGGCAATGCCTGCAGCGATCAGGTCTTCCTTGTTGATCAGGATGCCACCTTCAAACATGCCCTCCAGGATGAACACCGGATCCTTGGGCATGCCGATGTTGATCTGGTAGATGTCGCTGCCGAACAGCGTCTGACCCAGGCCGTCGAGGAAGTAGGTGATGCCCAGCGTGGCCATCAGCAGCGTGGCGCCTTCCTGGTTGACCAGGTGGCGCAGCACCAGCGCCTCGATCAGCCAGGCCACCACGAACATCAGCAGCGCCGCCGTGATGAAGGCCAGCACGTTGGCCAGCAGCAGGCTGTCAAACCCCAGCCACTGCGGGTACCACTCGGCAAAGCGGGCCATCGCCAGCGCTGCAAACAGCACCATGGCGCCCTGCGCAAAATTGAACACGCCCGAGGCTTTGAAGATCAGCACAAAGCCCAGCGCCACCAGCGCGTACAGCATGCCGGCCATCAGGCCGCCAAAGACCGTTTCGATAAAAAAAGCCATGATCGTCTGCCTCGCTGGGGGTCAGTGGCTGGTGCCCAAATAGGCACGGATCACGTCGGGGTTGTTGCGCACCTCTTCGGGGGTGCCGTCACCGATCTTCTTGCCATAGTCGAGCACGACCACGCGGTCGGAAATGTCCATCACCACGCCCATGTCGTGTTCGATCAGCACGATGGTGGTGCCGAATTCGTCGTTGACGTCGAGGATGAAGCGGCACATGTCCTGCTTTTCTTCCACGTTCATGCCCGCCATCGGTTCATCCAGCAGTAGCACCTGCGGCTCCATCGCCAGCGCGCGTCCGAGGTCGACGCGCTTTTGCAGGCCGTATGGCAGCTGGCCCACGGGCGTCTTGCGGTAGGCCTGGATTTCCAGGAAGTCGATGATGCGCTCGACGAAGGCGCGGTGTTCGATTTCCTCGCGCTCAGCCGGCCCGATGCGCAGCGCCTGCAGGAACAGATTGCTCTTGATGCGCAGGTTGCGCCCGGTCATGATGTTGTCCAGCACGCTCATGCCCTTGAACAGCGCCAGGTTCTGGAACGTGCGCGCGATGCCCATTTCGGCCACCTGGCGGCTGTTCATGTGGCTGAAGGTGCGGCCGCGGAAGGTGATCGAGCCTTCCTGCGGCGTGTAGACGCCGTTGATGCAGTTGAGCATCGAGCTCTTGCCCGCGCCGTTGGGGCCGATGATGGCGCGGATCTCATGCTCGCGCACGTCGAAGCTGATGTCGGTCAGCGCCTTGACGCCGCCGAAGCGCAGGCTGATGTTGCGCACGTCGAGAATGACGTCGCCAATCTTTCGTTGGGCCATGGGGCAGATGTCCTTGGCAGGGCAGCGGCGGTCAGGCCGCCGCCTTCATGGGTTCGAAGGTCTTGGCATCGGCAATGCGCAGCGTGGCGCTGATCGTGCCGGTGCGGCCGTCTTCAAACTTGACCTGGGTTTCGATGTACTGCTCGGTCTTGCCGCCGTACAGCGCGTCGACGAGCACGCCGTACTTCTCGCCGATGAAGCCGCGGCGGACCTTGTTGGTGCGGGTCAGCTCGCCGTCGTCGGCGTCGAGCTCCTTGTGCAGGATCAGGAAGCGGTGAATCTGGCTGCCCGACAGCATGGCGTCGCGGCTGAGGTCGGCGTTGACTTTCTCGACGCAGTCCTGGATCAGCGCATAGACCTCGGGCTTGCCGGCCAGATCGGTGTAGCCGGCATAGGGCAGACCACGCTTTTCGGCCCAGTTGCCCACGGCCTCGAAGTCGATGTTGATCATCGCGCACACCTTGTCGCGCCCGTCGCCAAAGGCCACCGCCTCCTTGATGTAGGAGAAAAACTTGAGCTTGTTTTCGACGTATTTGGGGGCAAACATCGCCCCGTCGTGCGGCCCGCCTTTGAGGCGTCCCACATCCTTGACGCGGTCGATGATCTTCAGATGGCCGCTGGCATCGATGAAGCCGGCGTCGCTGGTGTGGTACCAGCCGTCGGCGTCCAGCACTTCGGCGGTGGCTTTCGGGTTCTTGTAGTACTCCTTGAGCAGCCCCGG
>JANWZF010000332.1 GCA_025054905.1 Tepidimonas sp. | reverse complement strand
CGTTGCTCACGACGCCTACATCAGCTGCTATCCCAATGCGGGCTTGCCCAATCCGATGAGTGAGACCGGCTTCGATGAGCGGCCGGAAGAGACGGCGCGGCTGCTGCATGGCTTTGCGGCCGAGGGGCTGGTCAACATCATCGGGGGTTGTTGTGGGACGACGCCCGACCATATCGCGGCGATCGGGCAGCGCGCGCTGTCCTGCCGTCCGCGGCTCCTGCCCAAGGGCGCTTGGCCGCAGGGCTGATCTGCGGGGCCGCGGCGACGGTGCGGGTGCGGCTACAATGAGTTCACCGGACGCGCCCTCCCGGGCTGATGCGGCCGTGGAGCGCCTTGGGCATGAATGGCTCCCGCTTGCGACTCGACCATGCGCGTGCCCTGCTGCGGCGGGCGGGGCTGGTGTTGCCCAGTGCGGATGACCCGCCCAGTGAAGAAGAGCTGCAGGCCATCATCGACGGGCTTTGCTTGTTGAGCGAGCGCGACGCCCTGACGGGGTTGCCCAATCGACGGGCGTTTGAGGCACGCGCGCTGCAGGAGTTGGATCGTGCCAGCCGCGCTGGCGAGACGCCGCTGTTGCTGATGGTCGACCTGGATCATTTCAAGGCGATCAACGATCGCTACGGGCATGGCGCGGGCGACGTGGTGCTGCGCGCGGTGGCGCAAGCCTTGCAAGCGGCGGTGCGGCCGATGGACACAGTGGCCCGGCTTGGGGGGGAAGAGTTCGGGGTGCTGCTGCCCAATGTGACCCCCGCCCGCGCTGACCTGTTGGCCGAACGCCTGCGCGCAGCTGTGGCCCGGGATCCCGTGGTGCTGCCCGATGGAACCCGGCTGCCGGTCAGCGCCAGTTTGGGCGGGGCCCTGGCGGCTCCGTGGGTGCGTACGACGCTGACCCATTGGATGGAGCGCGCAGATCGGCAGCTGTACGAGGCCAAACGCGCTGGACGCGATCGCGTGCGCATCGAGCCCGTGGCGCAAGCCGAGGTCAGCGCAGACGAAAAGAACTGGCTGCTTGGGCTGGGCGGTGGCGATGATCGTATGATGGCAGCCGCCGCCGAGGCCGAACCCGACGTGACATGACCGCAACCGATTCTTCCTCCGTCCCCTCTGCGCCGCCCCGCGGTGTGGTGCTGCATCCCTCCAAAGGCAAGGTGATCGCGATCACCAGTGGCAAGGGGGGGGTGGGCAAGACGTTTCTGTCGGCTAACCTGGCTGCCGCGTTGACGCGCCGGGGTCTGCGCGTGCTGGTGCTGGATGCCGATTTGGGCTTGGCGAACCTGGACGTCGTGCTCAATTTGTACCCCAAGCTGACCCTGCACGATGTGTTCACGGGCAAGTGCACGCTCGAGGAAGCCCTGGTGCAGGCCCCCGGGGGCTTCACCGTGCTGCTAGCCGGTTCGGGGATGGTGGAGTATTCCCGGTTGACGCCCGAGGTGCGGGAGGACTTTCTGCGCCTGATCGGCGAGGTCGTGCCGCGCTTCGATGTGGTGCTGCTGGATACGGGGGCCGGCATTTCCGACGTGGTGTTGTTTGCCTTGTCGCTGGCCAGCGAGGTGTTGCTGGTGGCCACCCCGGAGCCAACGTCGCTGACCGATGCCTATGCCACGATCAAGGTGCTGGCTACCCAGCAGCAACGGCAGCTGATTCGCCTGGTGGTCAACCAGGCGGCACGGCCGGGGGATGGGCGCGCGATCACGCAACAGTTGCAGACCGTGCTCAACCGCTTCGTGGGCAGCGGCAAGGGCCCCGGGGTGCGGCTGGTGCACATGGGCGACATTCCGATCGATCCGGCGGTCAAAGAGGCGGTGATGCGGCGCCAGCTTTTGCTGGTGCACACGCCGGGATGTCCGGCAGCCTTGGCGGTGGGGCAAATCGCGGGCCGGCTGGTCGACACCGTGCTGCGGGCCCATGCCGCGGTCTGAAGAAGGGCGAGCATCGGCCGCGGGCAGCGTGGGTGCAACGCCTGGCGACAAGCTGGCCGCTTTGCTGGCGCGCGTTGAAGCCGACGCCGACTTTCCGGCGTTGGCGGCGCAGGTGCGACGGGTGCAGCTGCTGACCGATAGCGAACACGAAAATGTGCACCAGCTGGCCGATCAGATTTTGCAAGACGTCGGGTTGACGCAAAAGTTGCTGCGCTGGGCCAACGCGGCGCCGCTGGTGGCCCACCGGGGCGGGGTGGCCACAGTGTCACGGGCGATCGCGTTGCTGGGCACGACGGCCGTGCAGGCCATTGCCGCCAGTCTGATGCTGCTGGAGCACTGGTCCGACGCCGCCCAAGCGGCGCGCTTGCGCACGGCTTTTGCGCACGCCTTGCTGGCTGCGCACATGGCTGCGGAACTGGCGACGGCGCCTGCCGAGCGGGAGCGGATCTTCCTGGCGGCCCTGTTTCAGGGGTTCGGACGCATGCTGACAGTGCGCTTTTGTCCACGGGAAGCCGAGCGCATCGAAGCCGACGCCGGCGGGGATCCGGCACGGGAACAGGCGGCGGTGCTGCGCCATCTAGGGGTGAGCTACGACCAGCTGGCGTTGGCGGTGGCGCGGCTGTGGGGCCTGCCGGTGGAGTTGCAGCGCACGATGGAGCGTCCTGCGGGGCCGGTGCCGGCCCGTGTGCCGGTTGATCGCCTGGAGTGGGTGCGCTGGGTCGCCGCGGCCGGCACCGATTTGGCCGACGCGTGGTTGCAGGGGGCGCTCACTGGGCACGGCGAGGGATTCGAGCGCGCCGCACGCCGCTATGCGCATCTGGTGGAGCGCAGTCCCGAGGCGATGGTGGAGGCGGCGCGCGCTGCTCGGAAGCGGTTTTTGACGATGCTGCAGGCGGTGGGACTCAAGGAAATGCTGACCACCCCGCAGTGGCGCGCGTGGCTGGTTGACGGGCAGGACGATCCCCTGCATCCGCTGCCGCCGCAGGGCGGCGCCGACCATGCCGCCGCAGCGCTGGAATCAGCCGACGAGCCGGCGCAGCACGCCGGGCAAGTCGACGATGTGGCCACCCTGTTGGCGCAAGGCCTGCTCGATGTCACGGCGGCCCAGCTGGAGGAGGTGTCACCGCGGGTCCGGCAGGGGTTGGTGCTGGAAGTGCTGCTGCGGGCCCTGCGGGCCCAGCGCGCTTGGTTGGTGAGCGTGCGGGAGTCCTCCTCGGTGGCCGAGGCCATGGACTGGCTGGGCAGCGGCGCGGCCATGCTGGCACCGCAGTACCGCTTACCGCTTCACGGCAACCAAGACCTGCTGACCATGCTGGGACACCTGCAACGCGACAGCTGGCTGGACGACTTGATGGCTCCGAAGGTGCAAACCCGTTTGCCAGCCTGGTATCGTGTGGCCTGTACCCCGGCCACCGCCATGGTGGTGCTGCCGCTGTGGCGGGGCAACCGCTGGTTGGGCTGGTTGCACGTGGACGGGGCCGGCATGGTGGTGCCGGCCGCCGGCGGGCTGGAGCGGCTTCTGTTGCGCACGCTGCGCAACCTGGCGGTGGCGACACTGAGCGACGCGCCCGCTGCGCCCACCGCAGGCTTGTGAACGGGGCGCATCAACCCTAACATGGGGTGTTGGGAAGCCTGTCGTCCGCCCCAAGGAGAATGTGCGATGTTGTACCGATTCAAATCCAAGGCCACCGGGGACGTGGTGATGCTGGAGCCCAACGGCCGGCGGGTGTTGGAGATTCTGGGCAAAGATCCAGACGCGCCGGGCATCGTGCTGCCGGAGCAGATTCCCGCGGCCATCGAGGCGTTGCGCCGTGCCGTCGCGCTGGAGGAAGCCGAAGAAGCACGCCGGCGTGAAGAAGCCCGCGCCTGCGGTGAAGAGATGCTGGAGCCGGTCGAAGAACGGGTACCGCTACGCACCCGCGTGGCCCCCTTCATCGACATGCTGCAGCACTGCCAGCGCGAAGGCTGCGAGGTCGTTTGGGGCGTCTGACGCAGCCCTGCCGCCGGCCGTGGCCGGCGGGACGCAGCGTCCAGCCGCAGCTCAGTCGGCGTACTGGCCGGCGGCGTCGATCACCGCTTTAAGCTTGTTGATTTCGGCCGCCACAAAGGCTTTGTGACCATCCGGGGTGACGCGCTTGTCACGCTCGCTGGCCACGATGGCCCCCAGTTCGGCCTGCTTCTTGATGAAGTCCGGATCTTTCAGCGCCGCGCGCAAAGCCTGGTTGAGCTTTTGCAGCACCGGCGCTGGGGTGCCCTTGGGCGCATACAGGCCGTGCCAGATCGTGAGGTTGAAATCTTTCAACCCCATTTCCTGCAGCGTCGGGTAGTGTTTCAGCAGCGGGTGATCGGACAGCGGCTTGGCCGTGGTGACCGCAAAAGCCTTGATGCGCCCGGCTTCGATCTGCTGGGTCGTGTTGGTGGTCTGATCGCACATCACGTCGATCGTGCCGGCAATGAGGTCGTTCATCGCGGGGCCGGTGCCGCGGTAGGCAATCGTGGCCATGGACTTGTCGAGCTTGACCGCGTACTGCCACATCACGCCGCAGATATGCGAGGCCGACCCCAATCCCGCGTGGCCGAGGTTGAGCTTGCCCTGGTTGGCGCGAATGTAGTTTTCGAAATCACGATAGGTGTTGGCCGGCAGCTGCGGCTTGCCCACCAGGGTCATCGGCACATCGTTGATGATGCCCAGGTACTCGAAATCCTCCAGCGGCTTGTACGGCAGCTTGCGGTACAGCGCCGGGGTGGCAGCCATGCCGATGTGCCACACCAGCAGCGTGTGACCGTCCGGGGCTGCGCGTGCGACCTTGTTGGCTCCGATCGTGCCCCCGGCCCCCGCGGCGTTGTCCACCACGATCGTGGCGTTGTCCAGGTGCTTGCGCATCGCTTCGGCCAGCTGGCGCGCCACCGTGTCGGTGGGGCCGCCGGCGGCAAACGGCACGACGAACGTGATGGGCTTGGTCGGAAAGGCCAGGGCAGCGCTGCTGGCCAGCAGTGCCAGCGTCAAGGACCACAGTTTTTTGTTGGGCATGACAAACACTCCAGAAAACGTCCAGCGCCGCATGATAGAGCCAGCGTGAGCAGGCGCGCACCCCGCAAAAACCCGTGTCGCTTTCAGTCGTAGACACGCGCGTCTTCGATCACCTTGCCGTCATTGGGCAGGCTGCCCGGCGGCAGCAGCTCCACCGCCCCGCGCAGCTTGGTGACGTCGCGCAGCGTCTCGGCCAACGCGGCGCTGAGCGCGGCATCATCCACCGTGGCGGTTTCCACGCGCAGCGTCATGCGATCGTCGGCCATGCGGCCGGTGACCACCAGGCGCGCGCGCAGCGCCTGTGGGTGGCGGCGCAGCACTTCGGCCACCTGCGAGGGATGCACGAACATGCCCTTGACCTTGGTGGTCTGGTCGGCGCGCCCCAGCCAGCCGCGGATGCGCGTGTTGGTCCGTCCGCTAGGGCAGGCTCCGGGCAGCACCGCGGATAAATCGCCCGTACCAAAGCGAATCAGCGGATAGGCGCGGTTGAAGACGGTCACGACCACTTCGCCGACTTCTCCGTCGGCCACCGGGTCGCCTGTGCCGGGACGGACGATTTCGAGCAACACCCCTTCGTCCACCACCAAGCCCTCGCGCGCGGGGGTTTCATAGGCGATCAGGCCCGCATCGGCGGTGGCATAGGCCTGATAGGCTTCGATGTCGCGTTCGCGCAGCCAGTCGCGCAGGCTGGGCGGAAACGCCTCACCGGACACCAGCGCCTTGCGAATCGGCAGTTGCTGCCCGGCCGCCTCGGCCTTTTCCGCCAGGATGCGCAGGAAGCTGGGAGTGCCACAGTAGCCCACCGGGCGCAGATCCATGATGGCAGCCAGCTGCTGCTCGGTGTTGCCCACACCGCCGGGAAAGACGGTGCAGCCCAGCGCGTGGGCGCCGGCCTCCATCATCCAGGCCCCGGGTGTGAGGTGGTAGCTGAACGCGTTGTGGATCAAATCACCGTCTTCAAAACCGGCTGCCACCAGGGCACGTGCGGTGCGCCAGTAGTCACGCTCATCGCCCTCGGGCTCGTAAATCGGCCCCGGGGACTGGTAGACGCGCCGGGCGCCGCGTGCCTGCAGCAGCCCGCGCCAGCCCACCGTGGCCAGCCCGCCGAACGGATCGCCGCCGCCGCGGTGGCTGGCGTGCTGGCGTTGCATCAGCTCGTGCTTGCGCAGCACCGGCAGGCGTGCCAGCGCCGACCGT
>JANWZF010000192.1 GCA_025054905.1 Tepidimonas sp. | reverse complement strand
CGTGGTTCATCGCCTCGGAGATCCTCGGCAACGCGCAGGCGCGCAACTTCGACGGCTCGCTGCACCAGTGGACGCTGGAAAAGCGCGCGATGAACGCGCCGGTGCCGCCCGCGATGTGAGGCGGCCAGCCCCCACGACGGGGCCGCGGCGCCCCAGAACATGAACAAGGGCTCCCCTCGGGGAGCCCTCTTGTTTGGGCAGAGGACCCTGCCCGCCCGACCCAGCGTCAGTGCGACAGGATCTTGTTGAGAAAGTCCTTGGTGCGCGGCTGGCGCGCCTGCGGGTTGCCGAAAAACTCGTCCTTGGAGCAGTCCTCCAGGATGCGGCCGCCGACGTCCATGAAGATCACGCGGTCGCTGACCTTGCGCGCAAAGCCCATCTCGTGCGTGACCACCATCATCGTCATGCCCTCCTGCGCCAGGCCGACCATCACGTCCAGCACCTCGCCGACCATCTCCGGATCCAGCGCCGAGGTCGGCTCATCGAACAGCATCACGATCGGATCCATCGACAGCGCGCGCGCGATGGCCACGCGCTGCTGCTGCCCCCCCGAGAGCTGCCCCGGGTACTTGTCCTTGTGCGCGCTCAGGCCGACGCGCTCCAGGTACTTCAGCCCGTGTTTCCTGGCATCCTCGGGGTTGCGGCCCAGCACCTTGACCTGCGCCAGCGTCAGGTTTTCCGTCACGGTCAGATGGGGGAACAGCTCGAAATGCTGAAACACCATGCCGACGCGGCTGCGCAGCTTGGGCAGGTCGGTCCTGGGGTCGTGCACCGGCTGGCCGTCAACCCAGATCTCGCCCTGCTGGATCGGCTCCAGCGCATTGATGGTCTTGATGAGCGTGGACTTGCCCGAGCCCGACGGCCCGCAGACCACCACCACCTCGCCCTTGCGGATCGCGGTGGAGCAGCCATTGAGCACCTGCACGGCGCCGTACCACTTGGAGACGTTCTTCAGTTCGATCATCGGTCGTTCCATGACGACTCCTCAGAAGCATTCGGGTGGAAAAACCGCGCGGGCTCAGGTGTGGACAGGCGGCCCTGCGGTCCCCGGGGTTCAACGGATGATGGCGATGCGCGCATGCAGGCGCTTGACCAGCGCCGACAGGCTGTAGCAGATGACGAAATAGACCACCGCCGCGGCCAGATAGGCTTCGATCGGACGGCCATGGTTTTTGCCGGCGATCTCAAAGCCCTTGAGCAGGTCGTAGGCCCCGATGGCGTACACCAGCGATGTGTCCTGAAACAGGATGATGGTCTGCGTCAGAAACACCGGCAGCATGTTGCGAAACGCCTGCGGCAGGATCACATAGCGCATGTTCTGTGCATAGCTCAGCCCCAGCGCCTGCCCGGCATAAATCTGCCCGCGCGGGATCGACTGGATGCCCGCGCGCACGATTTCGCTGAAGTAGGCCGCCTCAAACGCGATGAAGGTGATCACCGCGGAGAGCTCCGCGCCGATCGGCCGGCCGATGATCAGCGGCACCAGCAGAAAAAACCACAGGATCACCATCACCAGCGGGATGCTGCGCATACCGTTGACGTAGAGCGTGGCCGGCCCCACCAGCCAGCTGCGCCCGGACAGCCGCATCAGCGCCAGCAGCGTGCCCAGCGCGATGCCGCCCAGCGTGGCCACCACGGTCAGCATGACGCTGAACTGCAAGCCCTTCAGCACAAAGGGGCCAATGACGTCCCAGCGGTAAAACGACCAGTCCAGTTGGGTCAGCATGGTCAGTGCCCTCCCCCGCCGGCTGCGGCGATGAAGCCTGGCACGCGCGTGCGCCGTTCGATGAAAGCCATCAGGCGGTTGATCGCCAAGGCCGACACCCCGTACAACGCGGTGACCGCCAGGTAGATCTCGATGCCGCGCGCGGTTTCTTCCTGCGCCTGCATCGCAAACATCGTCAGTTCAGCCACCGACACGGCAAAGGCCACCGACGAATTCTTGAACACGTTCATCGCCTCGCTGGTCAGCGGCGGGATGATGATGCGAAACGCCATCGGCAGCAGCACATAGCGGTACGCCTGCGCCTGCGTCAGCCCCAGCGCCAGCGCAGCGTAGCGCTGGCCGCGCGGCAGCGACTGGATGCCCGAGCGCACCTGCTCGGCAATGCGCGCCGACGTGAACAGCCCCAGCGCGATGACCACCAGCGCAAACCCCGGCAGCCCTTTGAGCGCCGGCACCAGCGCCGGGATCACGTGGTACCAGAGGAAGATCTGCACCAGCAGCGGAATGTTGCGAAACAGCTCCACCCAGGCGTTGCCCAGCCGCACCAGCCAGGGGCTGGACGGCAACGTGCGCAGCGTGCCGATCACACTGCCAACCACCAACGCCAGCAGCAGGGCCAGCACCGACACCGACACCGTCCAGCCCCAGGCCGACAGCATCCACTCGAGGTAGGTGATGTCACCCCCGGCCCCGAAGCAGCGCGGCTGCGGCTCGCGCGTCAGGGTGTCTTCGCAGAAGACTTGCCAATCCCATTGCATGATGGATACGCACTCCAACGGATCCAAAAAAACACCCCCGGTGCGCCAGCGTGGGCGCCCGGGGTCATGCGCAGCACCGGCGGCGCCGTCAGGCCATCATTTGACCTGGTACGCCTCGGCCGGCCGGTCGTTCGGGTTGGCAAAAGCGGCCTTGAGCGCCTCGCTCATCGGCATGTTCATGCGCACGCCGTTGGGCGGGGTCGGCTGCATAAACCATTTGTCGTACAGCCTGGCCAGCTCGCCGGACTTCATCATCGCGATGATCGAGTCGTCCACCGCCTTCTTGAAGGCCGGGTCGTCCTTGCGGAACATGATGGCGATCGGCTCGACGCTGAGCACTTCCCCGACGATCTTGAAGTCGGACGGGTTCTTCGAGCGTGCGATCAGCCCAGCCAGCAGCGAGCCGTCCATCACGAACGCATCGGCGCGGCCCGACTCCAGCAGCAGGAAGCTGTCCGCGTGATCCTTGCCGAAGACCTCCTTGAAGTCGATGCCGCCGGCGCGCTCGTGCTTGCGCAGCGTCTGCACCGAGGTGGTGCCGGTGGTGGTGGCGACGTTCCTGCCGTTGAGATCGCGGATCGACTGGATGCCCGAGTTGGCCTTGACGGCGATGCGCACCTCCTCGATGAAGGTGGTCACGGCAAACGCCACGTCGCGCTGGCGCGCGGTGTTGTTGGTGGTGGAGCCGCACTCGATGTCGACGGTGCCGTTTTGCACCAGCGGGATGCGGTTCTGCGAGGTGACCGGCTGGTACTTGATCTCCAGCTTGCTCAGACCCAACTGCTTCTGGATGTCGCCGAGCACACGCTGGCACAGTTCAACGTGGTAGCCGGTGTATTTGCCGTCGCCCAGCGTGTAGGACAGCACGCCGGAGGACTCGCGCACGCCCATGGTGACCGAGCCGGTGGACTTGATCTTGGCCAGGGTGTCGTTGGCCTGGGCGTGGGCGGTGGTGGCCGCCAAAGCCGTCAGGGCCAGCGCCAGCAGAGAGGATTTCATGCTGCGTTCCTTTCTCGGGTGAATCGAAGGTGGTGGCATCTTACCGCTTCCTGACGGTGGTGCATCAGCGCCGGCACGTGCGGCTCAGTCGCCGTGGCCGGCCAGCAACGCCACGTCGTCCCACAGGCGCTGCGCGGCGGGCTTGAGCCGGTTGCCGCGCGCACGGTACAGCCGGATGTCGAGCTCCACCGTCCAGCGCTCGGCCGGATCGGCCGCCGGCACCAGCCGCCCGTCGGCCAAGGCGGGCTGCACCGCGCTGGTGGGCAGAAACGCCACCCCATGCCCCTCGATGGCCATGGCCTTGAGGCTTTCGGCCATGTCGGTTTCGTACACCCGCTCCAGATGCGGCGGTGGCGCAGCCTGGCGCAGCACCCACTCCACGACCCGCGCCAGGTAGGCCCCCGGGGCATAGGCCAGGTAAGGCACGGGCGCGCGCGCGCTGCCGGGCAGGCGCATCAGTGGCTGGCCATCGGGCCCGGGGCGGCTGAACGGCGCCACCACCTCGCGCGCCAGCGTCAGCATGTCGTAGCGCTCGGCATCCAGCTCCAGCGGCTGCGACACGTGGTGATAGGCCAGCAGCAGGTCGCAGCCCCCCTCGGCAAAGCGCAGCACCGCATCGTGCACATTCAGCGCCACCAGCCGGGTCTTGACGGTGCCCAGGTGGGCGCGCAGGCGCGACAGCCAGGCCGGAAAAAACGTGAAGGCCAGCGTGTGCGGCACCGCAAACTCCACCGTATCCTTGGCCACGGCCGTGTGCTGGCGCAGCAGCGCGCGCGTGGCGTGCAGCTGCTGCAGCATCTCCAGCGCCTGGGTGTGCAGCGTGCGGCCCGCCTCGGTCAGCCGCGTCGGATACGAGCTGCGGTCCACCAGATCGACCCCAGCCCAGGCCTCCAGCGCCTGGATGCGCCGCGAAAACGCCGGCTGCGTCACGTGGCGCAGCTGCGCAGCGCGGCTAAAACTGCCGGTCTGCGCCAACGCCACAAAGTCCTCCAGCCATTTGGTTTCCATGCTGCCCCCTGTGCGCCCTCAACCGCTGCCGTCGGCCGGCGCGCTTTGCTGCAACGCCCACAGCCGCGCGTACACCCCGCCCAGCGCCAGCAGCTGCTCGTGGGTGCCGCGCTCCACCACCCGCCCGCCGTCGAGCACGACGATCTCGTGCGCCTCCACCACGGTGGACAGCCGGTGCGCGATCACCAGCGTGGTGCGCTGGGCGCTCAAGCGCTTCAACTCCGCCTGGATGGCCCGTTCGCTGGCCGAGTCCAGTGCCGAGGTGGCCTCATCCAGCACCAGGATCGGGGGGTTTTTCAACAGCGTGCGCGCGATGGCCACGCGCTGCTTCTCGCCGCCGGACAACTTGAGCCCGCGCTCGCCCACGACGGTTTGCCAGCCGCGCGGCAGGCTTTCGATGAAGTCCAGAATCTGCGCGGCACGGGCCGCCTCGCGCACCTCCTCGAAACTGGCTTCGGGTCGCCCGTAGCGGATGTTAACCTCGATGGTGTCGTTGAACAGCACCGTATCCTGCGGCACGATGCCGATGGCGCGGCGCAGGCTGGCCTGCGTCAGGCCCCGAAGGTCATGCCCGTCCACCGTGATGCGGCCGGCGCCGACGTCGTAAAAGCGAAACAGCAGCCGCGCCAGCGTGGACTTGCCCGCCCCCGAAGCGCCCACCACCGCCACCGTGCGCCCGGCCGGGATGGTCAGATCCACCCCGTGCAGGATCGGGCGGGCGGGCTCGTAGCCAAAGTGCACCGACTCGAAACGCACCTGCGGCGCATGGCGCAGCACCAACGGCTGGGCGTCGGGCGCGTCGGTGACCTCCGGCGTGCGATCCAGCAGCGCAAACATGCGCCCCAGATCGGTCAGGCTTTGGCGAATCTCGCGGTACAGCACCCCAAGAAAATTCAGCGGCAGGTACAGCTGGATCAGCAGCGCGTTGACCATCACCAGATCGCCCAGCGTCAGCTGCCCCTGCTGCACACCGTGGGCCGCGCGCCACAGCAGCGCCACCAGCGCCGTGGCGATGATGAGCTGCTGGCCAGCGTTGAGCAGCGACAGCGACGCCTGCGTGCGCGCGCGCGCCCGCGCCAGCCGCTGCAGACTTTCGTCGTAGCGGCGGGCCTCCCAGGCTTCGTTGTTGAAATATTTGACGGTCTCGTAATTCAGCAGGGCGTCCACCGCGCGCGTGCTGCTGGCCGACTCCAGCTCGTTCATCTCGCGCCGGATGCCGGTGCGCCAGCGCGTGACGCGCACCGTGAACAGCACGTACAGCCCCAGCGCCACCGCGGTGATGGCTGCGTAGCCCGCATCGAAGCGCCAGGCCAGCAGGCCCAGCACCAGCCCGACCTCCACCGCGGTGGGCACCACGCTGTAGAGCGCATACGACACCAGCGACTGCACCGCGCGCGCACCGCGCTCCAGGTCGCGCGTCAGCCCCCCGGTTTGGCGTTCCAGATGAAAGCGCAGGCCCAACGCGTGCAGGTGTTCGAACACCTGCAGCGCCAGCGCACGCACCGTGCCTTCGGTGGCGCGCAGCATCACGACCTCGCGCAGCTCCGACAGCAGCGAGCTGCTCCAGCGCA
>JANWZF010000144.1 GCA_025054905.1 Tepidimonas sp. | reverse complement strand
TCCTCCCAGGCCGCCGTGCGCCGGCTCGGCTGGCGACGCTGGAAGCGCCTGCACCGCCTGGTGTATCTGGCTGCAGCGCTGGCGCTGCTGCACTGGGCCTGGATGCGCAGCGGCAAGCGGCTGTACGGTGAGGTTGCGGTCTACGGTGTGTTGCTGGCCGGGCTGCTGGGCTGGCGCCTGCTGCAAGCGTTCAGGTCAACGCGAGCGCGTGCTCCAGCCGCCACAGATCGGCCACCGTTTCGCGGGCACGGATGAGCTGTTCGCGCGCGCCGCTGACCAGCACCTCGGCCGCCTTGCCCCGGGTGTTGTAGTGGCTGGCCATGCTCATGCAGTAAGCCCCTGCCGAGCCGATGGCCAGCAGATCGCCCGCCTCGGCGGCCAGCCGACGGTTGCGGCCCAGCCAGTCGCCGCTTTCGCACACCGGGCCGACCACGTCCCAGGCGTGGGCCGCGACGTCCTGCCGCGGCCGCACCGGGACGATCGCGTGGTAGGCCTCGTACATCGCGGGCCGCGGCAGATCGTTCATCGCCGCATCGACGATCAAAAAATGCTTGGACGTTCCCGGTTTGGTGTAGAGCACCTCGGTGACGCAGATCCCGGCATTGCCCACCAGCGAGCGCCCCGGCTCGAACAGCAGCCGCCGGTGTCCATGGCCGCGCGCATCCAGCCGTTGCAGCAAGGCTTGCACCAGCGCCGCCGGGCTGGGCGGGGTTTCGCCGTGGTATTCGATGCCGAGTCCGCCACCCAAATCCAGATGGTGTAGCGCGATGCCGTCGCGCTGGAGGGCTTCGACCAGATCGAGCACCCGATCCAGCGCATCGAGGTAGGGCTCCACCGAGGTGATCTGCGAGCCGATATGACAGTCGATGCCGACCACGCGCAACCCGGGGCGGCTCGCGGCGTAGCGGTAGGCGGCCTGAGCCTCGTCGTGAGGAATGCCAAATTTGTTGTCGCGCAACCCGGTGGAGATATACGGATGGGTGCGTGCGTCGACGTCGGGGTTGACGCGCAGGCTGACCGCCGCCTTCACGCCCAGTTCGCGCGCCACCGCATCCAGCACGTCCAGCTCGGCCATGCTTTCGACGTTGAAGCAGGCGATGCCAGCCTGCAGCGCCGCGCGCATCTCCGCCCGCGTCTTGCCGACCCCGGAAAAGACGATGCGCTGTGGGGGAACACCGCTGCGCAGCGCTCGCGCCAGTTCCCCCCCCGAGACGATGTCGGCGCCACAGCCGGCCTGCGCCAGCGCCTGCACGATGGCCAGCGTCGAGTTGGCCTTCAGCGCATAGCACACGAGCGCCTCGCGCCCGGCCAGCGCCTGCTGCCACTGGGCGGCGGCAGCGCGCAAGGCGGCCAGGGAGTACACGAACAGCGGTGTGCCATACCGACGCGCCAGTTCGGCCACGGGCAGGTCCTCCACCCACAGTTCGCCGTCGCGGTAGTGGAAATGCGGGGCACCGGGCAGGTCCGGGTGATCAGCGCTGGGCATCGGTGGGCGTGGAGGAGGAGGAGGGGATGGGGGCTGCCGACGGCAGGGTCAGGGGGCCCTTCTGACCACATCCCGGCAGGGCCATGGACAGCAGCAGCACCAGCCCAACGGCCCTGCGGCCTACAATGCGGCAGATCGATGGCATGGCGGCGATTCTAGCGATGACCGATTCCGAATACCTGGACCGCGCCGAGGCGGTGCTCAAGGCCGTGGAGCTGGCGTGCGACCGTCTCAACGACGAGACCGAGGCCGACATCGACAACCAGCGCGTGGGCAGCATGGTGACGCTGACGTTTCGCAACGGCAGCCAGATCGTGATCAACCTGCAAAAGCCGTTGCACGAGATCTGGATGGCCACGCGCTCGGGCGGCTACCACTATCGCTTCGATGGCCAGCATTGGATCGATACCAAGGGGGCGGGCGAGTTTTTTGCACACCTGTCGCGCGAGGCGTCGGCGCAGGCCGGCATCCCGCTGGTGTTTCGGCCCTGAGTTCGCCCGGGCCCGCGTGGCTCACGGGCGAAACAGATCGAGGATGCTGCGGCGCTCGCCCGCGTCCACCGGCGCCTCACCGCCCGTGGACGGGGCGGTGTGAGGGTCGTCAAAGCCCAGCCGGCGCACAAAGCTGCCATCGGCGTACTCGGCGTACACCCAGTCCCCCCCGCTGAAGGCCACACCAGGCGGGGGCTGCAGCTCCTGCACGGGCTCCTGACGCAGCGCCTGGGCCATGAAGTCGATCCAGATCGGCAAGGCCAGCGCCCCACCGGTGGCGCGCTTACCCAGGTTGCGCGGCTTGTCGTAGCCG
This sequence comes from Tepidimonas sp., assembly GCA_025054905.1. Lineage (GTDB taxonomy): Bacteria > Pseudomonadota > Gammaproteobacteria > Burkholderiales > Burkholderiaceae_C > Tepidimonas. The sequence goes on along the minus strand of JANWZF010000144.1, from coordinate 1,380 downwards.
AGCCAGGCGGCTGCCGACAGCGTTGGATGAAAGCCCACGAACCAGGCGTCCTGGGCGTCGTTGGTGGTGCCGGTTTTGCCGTACAGGTCGGGCCGCTTCAGCGTGGCCTGTGCCCGCGCCGCCGTGCCACTGCGGGTGATTTCGTTGAGCAGCTGGCTCATCACGAAGGCGTTGCGCGCCGGCAGCGTGCGGTTGGATTCTTCTACCTTTTGCGCCGGGACCTCCATCAAAACCCGGTCGCGCGGATCGGTGATGCGCGTGATCAGCACCGGCGGCAGGTAGTGCCCGCCGTTGGCAAACACCGCGTAGCCGGCAGCCATCTCCAGCGGCGTGACGGCACCCGCTCCCAGCGCCATCGTCAGGTATGGCGGGTGTTTGTCCGGATCCAGGCCAAAGCGTGTGATCCACTGCTGCGCCGACTGCGTGCCCACCGCACGCAGGATCTGGATGGAGACCATGTTTTTCGATTTGGCCAGCGCAGTGCGCACGGTCATCGGGCCGTCGTACTGGCCATCGTAGTTTTTGGGCTCCCACGGCTTACCACCGGTGACGCTGGCCGGAAAGAACAGCGGGGCGTCGTTGACCACGGTGGCGGGCATGATGCCTTTTTCCAGCGCCGCGGAGTAGATGAACGGTTTGAAGCTGGAGCCAGGCTGGCGCTGCGACTGGGTGACGCGGTTGAACTTGTTGCGGTCGAAATCAAAGCCACCCACCAGCGCGCGGATGCCGCCGTCGCGTGGGTCGACGGCCACGAAGGCGGCTTCGACCTCGGGAGTTTGCGTCACCATCCAGCCTTGCGACGTTTGTGCGATCCGTACAACCGCCCCGGGCCGCAGTTTTAAATGTGGCGGCGCTTTGGCATCCAATCCGGATCGTACCGGATCCAGCCCCGAGCCAGTGATGGTCAGCACCTTGTCGTCGCCACGCGTGACGATGACTTGTGTGGGGGAGGCATTCAAGACCACTGCGGTGAGCAGGGTATCGGTATCTGGGAAATCCGCTATTGCGTTGTCAATGGCCGCTTCTCGTGCGGCGGGGTCTTCAGGTAGGTCAATAAAACGTTCAGGGCCCCGATAGAACTGGCGACGTTGGAATTCGAGAATTCCGTTGCGCACTGCGCGCCAAGCTGCGCGCTGCAATGAGGCATCAATGGTTGTGTAAACTTTCAGGCCGGCGGTGTAAGCGTCTTCCCCATAACGCTCAACTATGATTTGGCGTGCCATTTCGGCGATATATTCGGCATGCAAATCGTCTTCGTTGCTGGCTTGGCGAAGGCGCAAGGGTTCGGCGCGTGCTGCGTTGGCTTGCTCCGCAGTAATAAAGCCATTTTCAAGCATGCGGTCAATAATGTAGAGTTGCCGTGCTCTGGCTCTTTGGGGA
>JANWZF010000143.1 GCA_025054905.1 Tepidimonas sp. | reverse complement strand
GCGCATCCGTGAAGAGCTGCGCAACGGCTCGGCGCCGCAGACCGCCATCCACAAGGGCTACGAGCATGCCTGGGGCACGATCGTGGACTCCAACCTCACCTCGCTGCTGGCGGGGCTGGCGCTGCTGACGTTTGGCTCGGGACCGGTGCGTGGCTTTGCGGTGGTGCACTGCATCGGCATCCTGACCAGCATGTTCTCGGCGGTGATGTTCTCGCGCGGGCTGGTCAACCTCTGGTACGGGCGCCAGCGCAAACTGAAGTCGATCGCCATCGGCATTGCGATGCCAGCCAGCACAGGCCACGGGTCCTGAGGCGGCCCGACGGGGAAACCGAGCCATGGAATTGTTCCGCTTCCAGCAGCGCACCATCCCGTTCACGCGCCACATGCTGGCGCTCAACCTGGTGTCGCTGGTCACGTTCCTGCTGGCGGTGCTGTTTTTGGTCACACGCGGGTTGAACCTGTCGGTGGAGTTCACCGGCGGCACCGTGATCGAGGTGTCCTACCCGGGCAACGCCGACCTGGCCCAGGTGCGCCAAGTGGTGGCCCAGTTGGGCTATGCCGAAGTGCCGGTGCAGCACTTTGGTAGCGCGCGCGACGTGCTGCTGCGACTACCCCTGCGCGAGGGGCTGGACTCGGGGCAGCAGACCGAGCAGCTGCTGGCGGCGCTGCGTGCCCAGACGCCCGAGGTGCAGCTGCGCCGCACCGAATTCGTCGGCCCCCAGGTCGGCCGCGAGCTGGTGGAAAACGGACTGCTGGCGCTGGCCTTCGTCATCGGCGGCATCATGCTGTACCTGGCCGTGCGCTTCGAGTGGAAGTTTGCGCTGGCCGCCATCGTGGCCAACCTGCACGATGTGGTCATCATCCTGGGGTTCTTTGCCTTTTTCCAGTGGGAGTTTTCCCTCGCGGTGCTGGCGGCGGTGCTGGCGGTGCTGGGCTACTCGGTCAACGAGTCGGTGGTCATCTTCGACCGCATCCGCGAGACCTTCCGCCGCCAGCGCAAGATGAACACGCGGGAGGTGATCGACTACGCGATCACCTCCACGATGAGCCGTACGATCATCACCCACGGCTCCACCGAAGCGATGGTGCTGTCGATGCTGATCTTTGGCGGGCCGACGCTGCACTACTTCGCGCTGGCGCTGACGATCGGCATCCTGTTTGGCATCTACTCCTCGGTGTTCGTCGCAGCCGGCGTGGCAATGTGGCTGGGTGTCAAGCGCGAGGATCTGGTCAAGGCCAGCGCGACCAAGGGCGACCCCAACGATCCCAATGCCGGCGCGGTGGTCTGAGCGTGCGGCTGCCGCGCTGGCCGCGTGCGCAGCGTGCTCAGGCGCGCACCACGCGCTGCAGCAGCCCGCCGGGCAGCCGCGCCACCACGCCGTCCAGCTCCAGGGTCAGCAGGTGGGCCTGCAGCGTCGCGGTGTCCCAGCCGCAGCGCGCCTGCAGCTCGTCGAAAGGGGTGGGGTCGTACCCCAGCGCGCGCAGCACTGCATCGTCGGGCAACTCTGGCGTGGCCTGTGCCGCCCCCGCCGGCGTTGCAGTGCCGTCACCCCATTGGGGGCGCAATTCCTCCTCGATGTGCTCGACCGTTTCCACCAGCTTGGCACCCTGGCGAATCAGCGCGTGGCAGCCGCGTGCCTGCGGAGCGTGGATCGAGCCGGGGATAGCGAACACCTCGCGTCCCATTTGTACGGCTTGCTCGGCCGTGATCAGCGAGCCCGAGCCCAGCGCCGCCTCCACCACCAGCGTGCCCTGGGTCAGGCCGGCGATGATGCGATTGCGGCGCGGAAAATGCGCGGCCAGCGGTGGCGTGCCGAGCGGGTACTCGCTCAGCAGCGCGCCACCTTGAGCCGTGATGCGTTCGGCCAAGGGGCGGTGCCGCGCCGGGTAGACCCGATCCAGCCCGGTGCCCACCACCGCCACCGTGACGCCGCCGGCGCTCAGCGCCCCTTCGTGGGCAGCGCCGTCGATGCCGGCGGCCAGGCCGGAGACAATCACCACTCCGCGTGCGGCCAGCGCTTGCGCAAACGCGCGCGCGTTGGCCTGGCCCTGCGGGGTGGGATGGCGGCTGCCGACGATGGCCAAGGCCTTGGGGGCCGTCAATGCCGCTGGCTCGCCCGCCACGTGCAGCAGTGGGGGTGGGTCGGGGCTGCTCAGCAGGGCGCTCGGGTAGGCCGCCTCACCCAACGCGATCAGGTGATGGCCCGGCTGTTGCAGCCATGCGGCCGTTCGCGCACGCAGCCGGGCCCAATCGGGCGGGATGGCGCGCAGCCGTTGCGCCAGGCTCGGCCCGACCACCTCCGCCAGCGCCGCGGGGCTTTGCGCCAGCACCGCCCTCGGCGGCCCGAAGGCCGCCAGCAGCCGTCGTGCCGTGGCTGGCCCCACCCCTTCTGTGGCCAGCAGGCGCAGCCAGTCCTCCCAATCGTCGGGCGCCATCGCGCGTTTCAGGGGTTGGTGAAGCGGTCGCCGACCTTCACGGCGTCGGTGATCTGCAGCACCAGCGCGTACGCCACCCGCTCGAACGTGCGAAAGACCATCATCACGCCATTGGGCTCTCCCGGCAGCCGCAACGCGGGGCGGTCCGGGTCGGTGGTGTCGGTGACGCGGGCGCTTTCCTTCAGCAAGGCCAACACGTGGCCGTTTTCCAGACCGTGCTCGCGTCCGCGGTTGAGCACCACCACCTGGTACTGGCCGGCGATCTGCACCGCATCGCCGTGCACCTTGACGATGCGGCCTTGCACCGGCTCGGCCGGCGCGTGGGGCACGTAAGGGCCGCGCGGCAGGGACTGCACCGGCAGCAGGCGGTCGCCCAACCGAATCTCCTCCCACGCCCGCACGATGTCGATCGTGGCTGGCACCAGCTGCGTTGAGCCGTCGGCGTCGCTGGCCACCCGCTCGCTGCGCACCAGCGTGGCTTGACCGACGCGGCGCGCCTCATAGCCCAGCAGTTCGCCGGTATCCGGATCTTTCAGCGGCTGAGCCTGCCGGATCACGTCCAGCAGACGGGGTTGCCCGCCGACGGCCTGCAGGGGCTCGCCGGCCAGCGCCGTGCTGGGGCCCGTTTGCCCGCGCGCGTACGCGCGATCGCCGCGCGCCAGCAGCACGCGCCGCTCCGGGCCCGCGACGATGCGCGGCGCCTCGTCGTGGGCCTGCGGGTCGACCACCCGCACGTCGACCAGAAACGGTTCGATCGCCCCCGGCGGCAGCGCGGGCACCGCCCGGTCCGGCAGCGCTTCGGCGCGTACGCGCGGCGACAGCTTGACGGTGGGGGGCTCATCGCTGGCCAGCTGCAGCATGGCGCGGTCGCCCACCCGGACCAACACCAGCACCTGCCCCGGATAGATCAGGTGGGGGTTGCGGATTTGCTGCAGGTTCATGCCCCACAGCTCCGGCCAGCGCCACGGTTTTTTCAGGTACAGCCCAGCGATCGCCCACAACGTGTCACCCCGCTTGACGGTGTAGCGTTCGGGTGCGTCGGGGGCCAGCTCGGCCAGCGGCACGCCGGCCTGCGCCACCTGCTGCGCGGTGCTGCGTTGCTGCGGCGTGATCGGGTAGTTCGGAAACCCTTGGGCGCTGGCCTGCTCCGCGGCGCCGAGGCCCAGCGCCGCAGCCAGCACGGCTGCCGCGGCCACCGTTGACCGCTTGAGGGGGCGTTGCGACGTGTTCATGGGTGACGAAACCTCCCTTGCGATTGTGCGGGTTGCCCCCACTTCTGGCAATGCCAACGCAAGGCGCAGCTGGCCGCGGGGGGTAAAAAGGGGCAAAATGGCAACACCGATGAGCAACACCACTGTGCAACCTTACCCGATCTTGCGCTACCCGGATCCGCGTCTGCTGAAAGTCGCCCGGCCGGTGGCGCACGTCGATGAACGCGTGCGCACGATCGTGCAGCGCATGTTGGTGACCATGTACGCGGCCCAGGGCATTGGTCTGGCGGCCACCCAGGTCGACATCCACGAGCGCATCATCGTCATCGACGTCAGCGACACACGCTGCGAGCCGATGGTGCTGATCAACCCCGAGCTCGAATGGGCCAGCCCCGAAAAGCGCCGCGGCGAAGAGGGCTGTCTGTCGGTGCCCGGCATCTACGACGGCGTGGAGCGCTCGGTGGCGGTGCGCGTGCGGGCGTTGGACGAGCACGGCCACAGCCGCGTGATCGAGGCCGAAGGCCTGCTGGCGGTGTGCATCCAGCACGAGATGGATCATCTGCAGGGCAAGGTGTTCGTCGAATACCTGTCGCCGCTGAAGCGTGAGCGCATCCGCACCAAGCTGCTGAAAGCCCAGCGCGAGGCGGCGCGTGACGGCGGCGCAGCGCCCGCCCGGCGGCCGCGCACCACGGTGGTGGCGGAGGCGCAACCTTGAGCCAACCGCTGTCGGCCACGCGCTCGCTGCGCGTGGCCTACGCCGGCACGCCGGCGTTTGCTGCCACGGCTCTGGAGGCGATTGCGGCGGCGGGTTGGACGCCGGTGCTGGTGTTGACCCAGCCCGATCGGCCCGCTGGGCGCGGTCTGAGGGTGCAGCCGTCCCCCGTCAAGCAGCTGGCGCTGGCACAGGGTTGGCCGCTGGCGCAGCCGCGCGGGCTGCGGCTGGATGGACGGTTTGCCGAGGATGCGGCCGCCGCGCAGGCGGCCTTGCAGGCCGCCCGTGCGGACGTGCTGGTGGTGGCCGCCTATGGCCTGATCCTGCCGCGCTGGGTGCTGCAGCTGCCGCGCCTGGGGTGCTTGAACATCCATGCCTCGCTGCTGCCACGCTGGCGTGGGGCTGCGCCCATCCAGCGCGCCATCGAGGCGGGCGATCGCCAGACCGGCATCACCATCATGCAGATGGATGAAGGGCTGGACACCGGCCCGATCGTGTGCGCCGAGGCGCTGCCGATCGAACCGCACGACACTGCCGGTGCACTGCACGACCGCCTGGCGGCCTTGGGCGCGCGACTGATCGTGCAGGTGCTGCAGCAGGCCGAGGTCGCGGCGCTACCCGCCACGCCGCAACCCCGTGACGGGGTGACCTACGCGGCCAAGGTCGACAAAGCCGAGGCGCGGCTGGATTTCACGCAGCCGGCGCAGGTGCTGGCGCGGCGCGTGCGCGCTTTCGATCCGGTTCCGGGGGCCTGGGCCTGGCTGGATGGCGCGCCGCTGAAGGTGTGGGCCGCCCACGCCGAGCCCGCGGCGGCGGGGACGGCAGCCCCCGGTACCGTGCTGGCGGTGGATGACGCAGGCGTGCGCGTGGCCACCGGCGAGGGGGTGCTGGTGGTGACCGAGCTGCAGCGCGCCGGCGGGCGGCGCCTGCCGGTGGCGACGTTCGTGCGTGGGACGCCGCTGCATCCGGGGCAGTCCCTGCAGGCGCCGGCTTGAGCCGTGGCCGCAGCCAACCATGGCATTTTGGCGCACATCCTTTTTGTCGGCCGAGCTGCGCACGCACCCGGCCTTTGCGCTGGGTGCGCGTGAGCTGGCTGGAGCGGCGACGGGGATTGCCGCCTGGGGGCTGATGACGGGCGTGGCGATGGTCCAGGGGGGCTTGAGTCCGCTGGAGGCCACGCTGATGACGCTGTTGGTGTACGCCGGCAGCGCGCAGTTGACGGCGGTGCCCCTGATGGTGGCCGGCGCGCCGCTGTGGGTGGTGCTGGCGGCGGCGTTTTGCGTCAACCTGCGCTTTGTGGTGTTTTCGGCGCACCTGCGGCCTTATCTGGCGCATCTGCCGCGGGGCCAGCGGCTGCTGACCGGCTATCTGACCGGCGATCTGTCGTACGTCTTTTTTGCCAAGCGCTATCCGCGCCCGGGCGCCACGGCCGAGCAGCGCCGCGAGCAGGAGGCCTACCTGGCCGGCAGCTGTGGCTTGAATTACCTTGCTTGGAACCTCGCCAGCCTGGTGGGCATTGGCCTGGCGCACGCGATTCCGACCGCCTGGGGGCTGGGGTTTGCCGGCATTCTGGCGCTGCTGGGCGTGGCGTGTTCGCTGGCGACCTCGTGGTTGCGCGTGTTGTCGGCGACGGTGGCCGGCAGTGCTGCCGTGGTGGCCTGGGCGCTGCCGCTAAAGCTCAACATCCTGGTGGCCATTGCCGCGGCGGTGCTGGTGTGCCTGGTCGCCGAAGCGCAGGCACCGCACTGGCGGCGCGTTCTCAAGGGGCCATGGTCCGGGGGGCGACGATGACAGAGCTGGATCCGTGGCGGTTGCTGGCCTTCGTGGCCCTGGCGGCGGTGACGGTGGTCACACGCGGTTTCTTTTTTCTGTCGCAGCGGCCGTGGCGGCTGCCCCATTGGGCCGAACGCGGTCTGCAATACGCGCCGATCGCCGCGCTGGCCGCGGTGGTGGGGCCGGAAATCGTGCTGCGCGACGGGACGCTGGTGGCGACCTGGCAGGATGCCCGGCTCTTTGGTGCGCTGGCCGGTGCCGGCTGGTTTTTCTGGCGCGGCGGGGTGCTGGGCACAATCGTCAGCGGGATGGCGGTGTACCTGCCGCTGCATCTGGGCTGGGGCTGGTAGCGCGCCTGCGCGTCAGCGCCGCGGCCTCGATGACCGCCTGCAGCTGGGCGCGTTGCACCGGCTTGCCCAAAAAGCCGTCCATGCCGGCGGCACGAGCCTGAGCTTGGGCCTCGTCCAAGACGTCCGCGGTCAGGGCCACGATCGGCACCTGGCCCCGCGGTCCCGGCAGGGCGCGGATGCGGCGGGTGGCCTCCAGGCCATCGACTTCGGGCATGTGCACGTCCATCAGCACCAGGTCGAAGTCGCGCTCGGCCGCCAGCGCCACCGCCTGCGCCCCATGCTCGGCAAACTCGACGCGGTGTCCCAGCCGCTGCAGCAGCAGCCCGATCACCTTGCGGTTGACCGGGTGATCCTCGGCCACCAGGATGCTGGCGCCGGCGCCGTGGCCGTCAACGTCGGCTGCCGGTGCTGGGGGCGTCGCAGGGGACGGCAGCGCGGGGTCCGGGGCCCCCTGCCAGGCACCGGAACGGGTGGCGGCAAAGCCAGCGGGGCTGGCCGCGGGGTCGGCGCTTGGCGTGACCCAGGTGGCCTCGAACGTCGAGCCTTGCCCCGGCACGCTGTGCAGCGTGATGTCGCCGTCCATCAGGCGCGCCAGCGAGCGCGAGATGTCCAGCCCCAGGCCGCTGCCGCCGTAGCGGCGCGTGATGCTGGGGTCAGCCTGTTGGAAGCGCTGGAACAGGCGGGCCTGCGTGGCCGGATCGATGCCGATGCCGGTGTCGCGCACCGTCGCATGCCAGCGCCAGCGATCGCCGTCCAGCGGCTGGGCGCGCACCGTCACGGTCACCTCGCCCCGCTCGGTGAACTTGATCGCGTTGCCCACCAGGTTGAGCAGGATTTGGCGCACCCGGGTCGGATCGGCCTGCACCGCCGCAGGCGTGGGCGCCACCACTTCCACGCGAAAGTCCAATCCCTTGCGACGCGCCTGGGGCTCGAGCCAGCGCTGCACGTCGTGCACCAGCGCCGCTAGATCGACCGGTTCGGGCTGCATGCGCATCTGACCTGCATCCAGCGTCGACAGATCCAGGATGTCGTTGAGCAGCTGCAGCAGATGCTCGGCGGAGGCACGCGCTGTGCGCAGCTGATCGCGTTGCTCGGGGCCGAGTTCGCTGTCGTCCAGCATGGCCAGCATGCCCATCAGGCCGTTGAACGGGGTGCGCAGCTCGTGGCTCATGTTGGCCAGAAACTGGCTTTTGGCACGGCTGGCCGCTTCGGCGGCGTCGCGCGCCTGACGCAGCGCTTCGTGCAGGGCCTCGAGCTGGCGGCGCTCCGCGGTCTGGCGCCGCTGGCGCACCGCCAGCGCCAGCGCGGCGGCCAGCAGCACCGCCACCTGCGCGGCCATCAACCCTTGCACCCACCGGCGCAGTGCGCGCGTCTCGCGCAGCTTGGCATCCACCAGCTCCCCGATGCGGCTGTTGGCGCGCATGCTCAACGCCTGCACATCGGGTCCCAGCACCTGCAGCTGCGCCAGCGCGGCTTGCAGCCCCGGGCGGTCGCGCCGCGTCAGCGCCTCGTCCAACGCGACCACCAGTGGCTCCAGCCGCGGCAGCAACCCCTGGTAGTCGGGCTCGCCGTGCAGGGGGAGGGTGGAGGGGTTGTGGCGCAGCAGCGCGACGCGGCTGGCCCAGATTTCGTGCCGCAGCGCCAGCGCATCCCAGTCTGGCCCGCCGGGCTCGCGCAAGGCCAGCGCCAGCTCACCCTGCAGACGCAAAAATTCGCGTTCGTGTTGAAACACCAGCGCTGTCAGCGAATCGGCCTGCAGCTGGGCGGATTCCTCAGCCGTTTGCGCCTGACGCAGGAACACCCCCAGCAGCACCGCCAGGCCGGCACCCAGCACGGCGGTGGTCAGAGCCACCCAGAGCAAAAAGCGGCGTCCCTCGACGGCGTGGCCAGGGGAGCCGCCCGTCAGATGTGGCGCCGTGCTCATTCCACGACCAGCGCCTTGAGCTGCCAGATCGAGCGCTCGTAGTAGCGCTTGTCGCGCAGCACCGGATCACTGTCGAACGGGTAGACGATGAAGAGCGGGCCTTTCTCACGCACCGCCATCGGCGCGTCGTTCTTGCGCGTGGCCACAATCACGTCGAAGCGCTGAGCATCGTCGATCGGAATGACGACGCGGTAATCGTTCAGCGCGGTGGCACGCAGCTGCTGGCCGCGCGCGCCCACAGCGGCCAGCAGATCGCGCAGGCGCGGCCCGCTGAACGCCACTGGTCCGTCATCCCACGGGGTGCGGGTCACGAAGCGGTGCTGCGGCAGGGCCTCCAGCATCGCCAGGTCGAACGAAGCCTGCGCACCCTGGTTGCGCCGTTCGATCGCCCCCTCCACCGTCAGCACCACGCGGCCCTTGGGTTTGGGCAAGGGGCTGGCGCCAGCAGGCCAGGGCACGGCGGCATAAGCCAGCAGCACCGCCAGCGCGTGCCGCCGGGTTCCGAGAGGAAATGCTAAATTCATCGCGATCAAATCGAATTGATATGTGGGCGCGCATCATACGCGCCGGTCGAGGTGGCCGCAACCACGTCGGATCGCGCGTTGCCGTGAGGCCGGCGCATCAGGCCAGTCGCGTCCGCGCCGCCGCCCGCGCGGCGAACTCCTCGCGCAAAGCGCGCAGCTTGGCGCGCGGATCCTCCTGCGCGGTGGCCGGGTCGAGCTGCATTTCGGCGATGAAGCGGCTGGGCTGCGCGGCGATGCGCTCGCGCCCCTGGCGGCGCGTCTTGAGCCAGCTGACCACCAGCGTGCGCTGCGCGCGCGTGATGCCCACGTACATCAGGCGCCGTTCCTCCTCGATGCGCGCGGCCAGCAGTGTCGGGTCTGTGTCCGCATCGGGCTTGAAGGGCAGCAGCCCCTCGTTGACGCCCACCAGCAGCACGTGCGGCCACTCCAGCCCCTTGGCAGCGTGCAGCGTGGACAGGGTGACGGCATCCTGGTCCTGTTCGCGCTCGCTCAGCGTGCTGATCAGGGCCACGGTCTGTGCCACCTCCAGCAGCGGCCGCGGCGTGCGCTCCAGTGCCACGCCGCCGGTTTCGTCGAGCTGGCCGCCGCAGCGCTGCACCATCCAGTCGACAAAGTCCAGCACGTGGCTCCAGCGCTGCGTGGCTTGCTGCGGGCTGTCGGCGTGGTCGTGCAGGTGGCGTTCGTAGCCGATGTCGGTGAGCCAATCCATCAGCACCGCGCGCGCGGCTTCGTGCCCGATGGCGTGGCGGGCGCGGTGCTGCAACTCATGGACCAGGCGGCCGAACTCGTGCAGCGCCGCCAGCGCCTTGGGGGCCAGCGTGGCCTGCAGCAGCGGGGCCGACAGCGTTTCGAACAGGCTGAGCTTGAGCCCAGCGGCTACCTGCCCCAGTTGCGCCAGCGTCTGGTGACCGATGCCGCGGCGCGGCGTGGTGATGGCGCGCAGGAAGGCCGGATCGTCGTCCTCGTTGGCCAGCAGCCGCAGCCAGGCACACAGATCCTTGATCTCGGCGCGGTCGAAGAAGCTCGTGCCGCCGGAGACGCGGTACGGGATCTGCGCTTTGCGCAGCGCCACCTCGAAGGCGCGCGACTGGTGGTTGGCGCGGTAGAGGATGGCGCAGTCGCGCCACGCCGCCCCCTGCGCGCGCAGACCCTGCAGGCGCGCCACCGCGCGGTCGGCTTCGTGTTCCTCATGGTCGCAGGCCAGCACGCGCACCGGCTCGCCCTCGCCCAGCGCGCTCCACAGCATTTTGGGAAACAGCTTCGGATTGGGGCCGATGACGGCGTTGGCCGCGCGCAGGATGGCGTTGGTGGAGCGGTAGTTTTGCTCCAGCTTGATGACGGTCAGGTTCGGAAAGTCCTGCGGCAGGCGCCTGAGGTTGTCCAGCGTGGCGCCGCGCCAGCCATAGATCGACTGGTCGTCGTCGCCGACGCAGGTCAGGCGGGGGTCGGGCCGCTGGCCATGCCCGACCAGCACCTTGAGCAGTTCGTACTGCACGGCACTGGTGTCCTGGTACTCGTCCACCAGCACATGGCCCAGGCGCTGCTGCCAGCGCTGGCGCACTTCGGGGTGCTCGCGCAGCAGCTTCAGCGGCAGCAGGATCAGGTCGTCAAAGTCCACCGCCTGGTACGCTGCCAGCCGCTCGTGGTAGCGCGCCATCACCAGCGCGATCTGCCGTTCGGCCTCGTCGCGTGCCTGCGCCAGCGCCTGCTCGGCCGTCAGGCCTGCCCCCTTCCACTGGCTGATGCGCCATTGCCAGTGGCGGGCGGTGGTGGTGTCGGTGGTGCCGCCGCAGTCCTTCAGCAGGCCGACGATGTCGTCGGTGTCCAGAATCGAAAACTGGGCTTTGAGTCCCAGTGCCGCGCCGTCCTCGCGCAGGATGCGCACCCCCAGCGCGTGGAAGGTGCACAGCAGCACGCCTTGCGCGGCCTTGCCGACCAGTGCGCGGGTGCGCTCGCGCATCTCGGCGGCGGCCTTGTTGGTGAAGGTGATGGCCGCGATGCGCTCCGGCGCCAGCCCCGCCTGGATCAGGCGTGCGATCTTGTGCGTGATGACGCGTGTTTTGCCCGAGCCGGCACCGGCCAGCACGAGCGAGGGGCCGTGCAGGTGGCCGACGGCCTGGAGCTGGGCGGGGTTGAGGTGATCGTGCATGACGGCAGCAGGCAAAGGTGGCCAGGCGCGGGGCGCGATGATAGCGTTGGCCGCGGCGGTGACAGCCGTGGGGCGCCGCGCCGGTTACGATCGTGCGCCATGCAACTCGGCGCAATCCTGCTGGTGACCTTGCCGTTTTTTGCCTTGGTGGCGGCCGGCTACCTGGCGGCCCGGCGGGGTTGGCTGCCGCTGGAGGCCATTGCGGGCCTGAATGGCTTTGTGCTGTTTTTTGCGCTGCCGGCCATGCTGTACCGCTTCGGGGCCTCCACGCCGATCGCGCAGCTGCTGGATGTCACTGTGGCCGGGGTGTGGCTGTTGGCCGGCCTGGTGCTGGTGACGCTGGCCGTGGCGTTCTCACTCGGAGGGCGCATCGGGTGGAATGACGCCGCGTTTGGTGCGCTGGTGACCGCGTTTCCGAACACGGGCTTCATGGGCGTGCCGCTGATCGCGGCGTTGCTGGGGCCGCAGGCGGTAGGCACGGTCATCGTGGTGATCGTGGTCGACATGGTGATCACCACCTCGCTGTGTTTGGCGCTGTCGCGACTGGAGGCTGGGCAGGACGGCGCACGCGCGGCGCTGCGCCAAGCCCTGGGCGGTATGCTGCGCAACCCGATGCCGTGGGCCATCGGTGCGGGAGCCTTGGCCTCGGCCTGGCAGCTGGTGCTGCCGGCGCCGTTGGACAAGACGGTGGCGCTGCTGGCCGATGCGGCCAGCCCGGTGGCGCTGTTCACGATCGGGGCCGTGCTGGCGCGCTCGCAGCGGCAGGCTGACCGTCCGATACCGTGGCGCGACTATGTGCCGCTGGCGCTGGCCAAACTGCTGCTGCACCCGCTGCTGGTGTTGCTGCTGGGGGCGGCGCTGGCGCAGCTGGGCGCGCCGCTGTCGGCCCCGACGCTGACCGTGCTGGTGGTGGCCGCAGCCC
>JANWZF010000067.1 GCA_025054905.1 Tepidimonas sp. | reverse complement strand
AGATGGTGATGCCGGGCGACAACGTGACCATCACGGTCAAGCTGATTGCGCCGATTGCGATGGAAGAAGGCCTGCGCTTTGCGATCCGCGAGGGCGGCCGCACCGTCGGCGCCGGCGTGGTCTCCAAGATCATCGAGTGAGTGCAGCACGGGTCTGCCGTACAATCGGCAGGCTCGCCACAGGGGTATAGCTCAATTGGCAGAGCGTCGGTCTCCAAAACCGAAGGTTGGGGGTTCGATTCCCTCTGCCCCTGCCAGCCGGTAAACGCACCAGCCGGCCCATCCAGCCAAGCCCGACCGGGTCCCGTCTCAGGACCGCTGCGGGCTTGATCTTTCTGGTGCGAACGTTTGCGGGATAGAGAGGACGATGGCCTCGACGGAAATCGAAACGGTCAGCCCGGCGGCCGACAAGGCCAAGCTCGCCGCGGCCGCCCTGCTGGCGGTGCTCGGTTTCGTGGCGTATTACCTGCTGGGCGCGCGTGGTGCGTGGGCGCAGTGGGCAGCGCTGCTGGTGGCGCTGGGGGCCGCCGTGGCGGTGGGGTTGACCGCCTCGCCCGGGCAGCGCCTGATTGCCTTTGGCCGCGACGCGGTCAAGGAAGCGCGCAAGGTGGTCTGGCCCACGCGCAAAGAAGCGGCGCAGGTCACCGGCTATGTGTTTGCGTTTGTCGTCGTGATGGCGCTGTTTCTGTGGTTGACCGACAAGCTGCTCGAATGGGTGTTGTACGGTCTGATCCTGGGGTGGAGGTAAAGCAATGGGTGAGACGACGAACACCGCACCGGCCTTGAGCGCCACGCCGGCCGAAGGCATGCGCTGGTACGTGGTGCACGCCTATTCCGGCATGGAAAAGGCAGCCGAGCGCAACATCCGCGAGCGCGTGCAGCGCGCCGGGATGCAGCACAAGTTTGGGCGCATCCTGGTGCCCACCGAAGAGGTGGTGGAGATCAAAAACGGCGTCAAGCGCACCACCGAGCGCAAATTTTTCCCCGGCTACGTGCTGGTGGAGATGGTGATGGACGACGACACCTGGCACCTGGTGAAAAACACCAGCAAGGTGACAGGCTTCGTCGGTGGTGCGCGCAACCGCCCCTCGCCGATCTCCGAAGAAGAAGTGCAAAAGATCATCGGCCAGATGCAGGAAGGGGCCGACCGGCCGCGCCACAAGATCGAATTTGAGATCGGTGAGCTGGTCCGGGTCAAGGAAGGCCCCTTTGCCGACTTCAACGGCACGGTCGAAGAGGTCAACTACGAAAAGAGCAAGCTGCGCGTCTCGGTCACGATTTTTGGGCGCGCCACGCCCGTGGAGCTGGAGTTCAACCAGGTCGAAAAGACCTGAGGATCCTGAGCGCCGTCGGCTCCGTGGAGCGGCCGCAGGTCGGTTCGTTGCCGCTTCATGGTTGGCTTGGGTGGTCTTTCCTGCTACAATGGAAAGCTTTCCACCATGGTCCTGGCGGGCCGTGGTGTTTTGCCGTCGCCATCGGTTCGGGCGGCGGCCCGCGGCGGGGGTGCGAAGGCGCTTCGGTTGCGGTGCAAGTCGAACCTAGGCGCGAGGAGGCTGCCTCATCCTGATGTCGGGGTGGCGGCCGTCGGAACTCGCAGGAGCAAGCAACCATGGCCAAAAAAATTGTCGGCTTCATCAAGCTGCAGGTGCCAGCGGGTAAAGCCAACCCGTCTCCCCCGATCGGTCCGGCGCTGGGTCAGCGCGGCCTCAACATCATGGAGTTCTGCAAGGCGTTCAACGCCCAGACCCAGGGCATGGAGCCGGGTCTGCCGCTGCCGGTGGTGATCACCGCCTACGCGGACAAGAGCTTCACGTTCGTCATCAAGACCCCGCCGGCCACGACGCTGATCAAGAAGGCGATCAAGCTGGACAAGGGCTCCTCCAAGCCGCACGCGCAGAAGGTCGGCAAGATCACGCGCGCCCAGCTCGAGGAAATCGCCAAGACCAAGATGAAGGACATGACCGCCGCCGATCTGGACGCTGCGGTGCGCACGATCGCCGGCTCGGCGCGGTCGATGGGTGTGATCGTGGAGGGACTGTGAGATGGCCAAGCTGACCAAGAAGCAAAAGGCCCTGCAGGGCAAGGTCGATCCGGGCAAGCTCTATCCGCTGCCCGAGGCGCTGGCCATCGTCAAGGAGTGCGCCACAGCCAAGTTCGATGAATCGATCGACGTGGCGGTGCAGCTCGGGGTCGATCCGCGCAAGTCCGACCAGGTGGTGCGCGGTGCGGTGGTGCTGCCCAACGGCACCGGCAAGACCAAGCGCGTGGCGGTGTTTGCGCAAGGGGCCAAGGCCGAAGAGGCCAAGGCGGCCGGGGCGGACATCGTCGGCTTCGACGACCTGGCGGCGCAGATCAAGGCGGGCAATCTCGATTTCGACGTCGTGATCGCCGCGCCGGATGCGATGCGTGTGGTCGGGCAGCTGGGCCAGATCCTGGGTCCGCGCGGCCTGATGCCCAACCCGAAGGTCGGCACCGTCACGCCGGACGTGGCCGCGGCGGTCAAGAACGCCAAGGCCGGTCAGGTGCAGTTCCGCGTGGACAAGGCGGGCATCGTGCACACCACGATCGGCCGCCGTTCGTTCGATGTGGACAAGCTGCAGGGCAACCTGGCGGCGCTGATCGAGGCGCTCAACAAGGCCAAACCCCAGTCGTCCAAGGGGCAGTACCTGCGCAAGGTCGCCGTGTCTTCGACGATGGGCGTGGGGGTGCGTGTCGATCCGCAGACGATCGTCGCGGGTTGATGGCAAGGATTCGGCGTGCGGCCTGGCTCGGCAACGGGCCAGGCGGTGCGTCGGTGGTGGGTCCGTGCTCCATCCGTGGGGCGCGGAGCCATCCAAGACCGCTGGTGCAAAGTTCCTGCTTTGCCTAAGTGCCGCTGCAAGGCGGTGGCCAGCGCAGATGGCGATCCCGCCGCGGAAGGACAATCGGGTGTCGGTCCCTCGTGCCGACGTGCGGTTTCCTGAAAACGGTTGATCGCTGCAACGAGGTGCATGCCCGCCTGGTGGCGGGTGTGTTTGGAAGGAGTCAACCTTGAGTCTGAACCGCAGTGAAAAGCAGGCCGTCATCGACGAGGTGGCGGCGCTGGCCGCCAAGGCGCAGACGCTGGTGATGGCCGAGTACCGTGGCATCACGGTGGCCGACCTGACCAAGCTGCGTGTCGAGGCCCGCAAGGCCGGCGTGACGGTCAGCGTGTTGAAAAACACGCTGGCGCGCCGGGCCACGGCCGGCACGCCGTTTGAGGTCGCCGCCGAGCAGATGACCGGTCCTCTGCTCTACGCTTTCTCGGAAGATGCCGTGGCCGCCGCCAAGGTGGTGGCCGAATTCGCCAAGACCAACGACAAGATGGTCCTGCGCGGCGGCGTGTATGCCGGCAAGGCGTTGGACGTCAACGGCGTCAAGGCGCTGGCCGCCATTCCGTCCAAAGAGGTGCTGCTGTCGCAGCTGCTCGGGCTGCTGCAGTCGCCGGTGTCGCGCCTGGCGCGTGTGGTGGCGGCGCTGGCCGAAAAGAAGGGCGAGGGCCAAGGCGCCGAAGCCCAGCCGGCGTGACGGACATTTCCGCATTCATCAACCCGTTTTCCTGGAACTGACATCATGGCTTTCAACAAAGACGAATTTCTGGCCGCTCTGGACACCATGACGGTGATGGAGCTCAACGACCTGGTCAAGGCGATCGAAGAGAAGTTCGGTGTCTCGGCCGCCGCGATGGCCGCGCCGGTGGCCGCTGCGGGTGCTGCCGCGCCGGCCGCTGAAGAGAAGACCGAGTTCGACGTGATCCTGAAGGAGGCCGGCTCCAACAAGGTGGCGGTGATCAAGGCGGTGCGCGAAATCACCGGCCTGGGCCTGAAGGAAGCCAAGGACCTGGTCGACGGTGCGCCCAAGACCGTCAAGGAAGGCATGCCCAAGGCCGATGCCGAGGCGGCCAAGAAGAAGCTGGAAGAAGCCGGCGCCAAGGCCGAGCTCAAGTAAGGCGGCTGCAAGCCGGCTGGGCCACTGCCGCAGGCGGTGCGTCCGGCTGGCCCAGGCGGTGCGTGGCTGTCCAAAGTCCGTGCCGCCGTCGAACAGGGGCTGGCCTGCCAGGGCCGGCCCGTTGCGCTTAGGTCAGAGCGCACCTGCAAGGGGTTCCCCGATCGACCGCTTGCACGTGCCTTCTGATCACCGACTGCAGAAGGTGCCTTGGTTCGGGTCCGCGTGCAACGCGCGGGCCGTCTGCCGACAGACCGGTGGGGGCCGGTCGCCAAGCCTCGCTGCGGCTGCCATGCCGGGTGGCATGCCGCGGCCCCAAGTCGCTGCAGACCCCAATCGCCCGACGGAGTATCCATGGCCCAGTATTCCTACACCGAGCGCAAGCGCATCCGCAAGAGCTTCGGCAGCCGCGACAGCGTGCTGGAGATTCCGTACCTGCTGCAGATGCAGAAGGACGCCTACACCGCCTTCTTGCAAGCCGACGTGCCTCCGCGGCAGCGCAAGTCGGTCGGTCTGCAGGCGGCGTTCGAGTCGGCCTTCCCGATCGTGTCGCACAACGGCTTCGTCGAAATGAAGTTCGTCGAGTACACGCTGGGCAAGCCGGTGTTTGACGTGCGCGAGTGCCAAATCCGGGGCCTGACCTATGCCGCGCCGGTGCGCGCGCGCGTGCAGCTGATCATCTACGACCGCGAGGCCTCCACGCCGCAGTCCAAGGTGGTCAAGGAAGTCAAGGAGCAAGAGGTCTACATGGGCGAAGTGCCCCTGATGACCGACAAGGGCTCCTTCATCGTCAATGGCACCGAGCGTGTCATCGTCAGCCAGCTGCACCGCTCGCCGGGGGTGTTTTTCGAGCACGACAAGGGCAAGACGCACAGCTCGGGCAAGCTGCTGTTTTCGGCCCGCATCATCCCGTACCGCGGCTCGTGGCTGGACTTTGAGTTCGATCCGAAGGACCTGCTGTATTTCCGCGTCGACCGCCGGCGCAAGATGCCGGTGACGATCCTGCTGAAGGCCATCGGCCTGACGCCCGAGGCGATCCTGGCGCACTTCTACGTCAACGACCACTTCCGCCTGCTGGACAGCGGGGCGCTGATGGCGTTTGTGCCGGAGCGGCTCAAGGGTGAGGTGGCGCGCTTTGACATCACCGACAAAAACGGCAAGGTGGTGGTGGCCAAGGACAAGCGCATCACCGCGCGCCACGTGCGCGAGCTGGAGCAGTCCGGCACCACCCACATCAGCGTGCCGGAGGACTACCTGATCGGCCGTGTGGTGGCCAAAAACATCGTCGATCCGGACACCGGCGAAATCATCGCGCGCGCCAACGACGAGCTGACCGAGACGCTGCTGAAAAAGCTGCGCGCCGCCGGTGTGCAGGAGCTGCCCTGCATCTACACCAACGAGCTGGATCAGGGTCCCTACATCAGCCAGACGCTGCGCATCGACGAAACCGCCGACGAGTTTGCCGCCCGTGTGGCCATCTACCGCATGATGCGACCCGGCGAGCCGCCGACCGAGGATGCGGTGCAGGCGCTGTTCCACCGCCTGTTCTACAACCCGGAGACCTACGACCTGTCGCGCGTGGGGCGCATGAAGTTCAACGCCCGCGTGGGCCGCGACACGCCCGAAGGGCCGATGGTGCTGACCAACGACGACATCCTGGCGGTGGTCAAGATCCTGGTGGACCTGCGCAACGGCAAGGGTGAGGTGGACGACATCGACCACCTGGGCAACCGGCGCGTGCGCTGCGTCGGCGAGCTGGCCGAAAACCAGTTCCGCACCGGCCTGGCGCGCATCGAAAAGGCGGTCAAGGAACGGCTGGGGCAGGCCGAGCAGGAGCCGCTGATGCCGCACGACCTGATCAACTCCAAGCCGATCTCCGCGGCGCTGAAGGAGTTTTTCGGGGCGAGTCAGCTCAGCCAGTTCATGGACCAGACCAACCCGCTGGCCGAGATCACGCACAAGCGCCGCGTCTCGGCGCTGGGGCCAGGCGGCCTGACGCGCGAGCGCGCCGGCTTTGAGGTGCGCGACGTGCACCCGACGCACTACGGGCGCGTGTGTCCGATCGAAACGCCGGAAGGCCCCAACATCGGTCTGATCAACTCGCTGGCGCTGTATGCACGCCTGAACGAGTATGGCTTCATCGAGACGCCGTACCGCCGCGTGGTGGACGGCAAGGTGACCAACCAGATCGACTACCTGTCGGCCATCGAGGAAGGCAAGTACATCATCGCCCAGGCCAACGCCGAGCTGGATGAAGAAGGCCGTCTGGTCGGCGAGCTGGTGTCGGCGCGTGAGAAGGGCGAGTCGGTGCTGACGACGCCCGACCGCGTGCAGTACATGGACGTTTCGCCCGCGCAGATCGTCTCGGTGGCGGCCTCGCTCGTGCCGTTCCTGGAGCATGACGACGCCAACCGCGCGCTGATGGGCGCCAACATGTCGCGTCAGGCGGTGCCCGTGCTGCGTCCGGAAAAGCCGCTGGTGGGCACCGGGATCGAGCGCGTGGCCGCCATCGACTCGGGCACGGTGGTGGTGGCCAAGCGCGGCGGGGTGGTGGACTACGTCGATGCCAACCGCATCGTGATCCGCGTCAACGACGATGAGGCGGTGGCCGGCGAAGTGGGTGTGGACATCTACAACCTGATCAAGTACCAGCGCTCCAACCAGAACACCAACATCCACCAGCGCCCGATCGTCAAGAAGGGCGAGCGCATCCACAAGGGCGCGGTGATTGCCGACGGCGCTTCCACCGACCTGGGCGAAATCGCGATCGGCCAAAACATGCTGATCGCCTTCATGCCCTGGAACGGCTACAACTTCGAGGACTCGATCCTGATCTCCGAGAAGGTGGTGGCCGAGGAGCGCTACACCAGCATCCACATCGAGGAGCTGGTGGTCATGGCGCGCGACACCAAGCTGGGGCCGGAGGAAATCACGCGCGACATCCCGAACCTGTCGGAGCAGCAGCTCAACCGCCTGGATGAGTCCGGCATCATTTACGTCGGTGCCGAGGTGCAGCCCGGCGACGTGCTGGTCGGCAAGGTCACGCCCAAGGGCGAAACGACGCTGACGCCGGAAGAAAAACTGCTGCGCGCGATCTTCGGCGAGAAGGCCTCCGACGTGAAGGACACCTCGCTGCGCGTCGAGCAGGGCAGCCAGGGTACGGTGATCGACGTGCAGGTCTTTACGCGCGAAGGCATCCAGCGCGACAAGCGCGCTCAGCAGATCATCGACGATGAGCTCAAGCGCTTCCGCCTGGATCTGAACGACCAGCTGCGCATCGTTGAGGCCGATGCTTTCGATCGCCTGGAAAAGCTGCTGATCGGCAAGACCGCCAACGGCGGGCCCAAGAAGCTGGCCAAGGGCACGGTGCTGACCAAGGAATACCTGGCCGAGGTGGACCGCCACCACTGGTTCGACATCCGTGTGGCCGACGACGAT
>JANWZF010000264.1 GCA_025054905.1 Tepidimonas sp. | reverse complement strand
TGTCCCGCGGCCAGGATCATGCCTTTGGTCATGGTGAATCGGATCTGAAAAGGTTGCGGGCCCCATCAGCAGCCCATCGCCCCGAGGGTCCGAGCGCTATTCTGCCAGCGCGCCATCCTCGCACTCCCCGGGCCGAGGCGCTGGCCCCCGCGCCTTCCGCAGGGCCTTGACCCGATCCATGTCGGCATCGGCAACAAAAACCCCGACGAGCCTGGGGCGCGTCGGGGTGCATCGGAGGTCAAAGGGTGGGGTGGCTGATGGGACTCGAACCCACGACAACCAGAATCACAATCTGGGACTCTACCAACTGAGCTACAGCCACCAAGGAAGTCCACATTATAGCCGAGCGCGCGATCGGATCGACCGCGCCACGGGCGTGGGCGGTTACTTCACGAGGATTTCGGCCCGGTAACGCTGCCGCAGCGCTTGCAGCAAACCGCGGGCTTCACCCTCCCCCCACAGGCGGGCCAGCTCGCGCCGCTCGGCTTGGGCCTGCTCGGGATTGGGGGCCTCGCGGGCCGCGGCGCGCTGGACACGCACCACGGCCACCCCTTCCGGCCCCAGATCGACCGTCGTCCAGGCGGGCGCATCGCCGTCCAGGCGCAGGCTCAACGCCGCGCGCACCACGCGCGCATCCACACCGTGCGCGGCTTGCCGTGACACCACCACCGGCGCACGCAGCGCCGACGCGGCGGGCGGTTGACGACGCCACTGCTCCAGGCGCTGCTGCGCTTCGGCGCGGGCCGCCTGCAGGGCACGTTCGGCCACCACGGCAGCACGCACCTGATCGGCCACCGCCTCAAACGGCTGAGGTTCGGCGGGCCGGTGCTGGGCGACGCGCACCGCCAGCAAGCGGTTGCCACGCAGCTCGATGGCACGGCTGTTGAGCTTGCGCTTCAAAGCCTCTTCATCGAAGATCGCCCGCAACGCCGCCGGCTCCGCCAGCGCAGGGTCGACATCGCCGGCCACCGCCCCCTGGCGCTGCACCGTGGCACGGCGCACCTTCAAGCCCAGGGCCTCGGCTGCGGGCTGCAGGCTGTCGGGCTGTTCATAGACCAGATTGCCGAAGCGTTCGGCCAGTTCGGCAAAGCGCCGCGCGGCCTGCTGGGCACGCCACTGCTCGACCAGCCGCGGGCGGGCCTGCTCGAAACGCTCCACCGGCTCCTGCCGCACGTCCAGCAGTTGGATGATGTGCCAGCCAAATTCGGTCTCCACCAGATCGGAGATTTGCCCCTTGGTCAGCGCAAACACCGCCTCCTCGAACGGCTTGACCATCGCGCCGCGCCCGAACCAGCCAAGGTCACCGCCCTGGGAGGCCGAGCCCGGATCCTGCGAGTGCTGACGCGCCAGCTCGGCAAAGCGCTGCGGCTGGGCGCGCACCTCGGCCAGCAGCTTCTCGGCCTGGGGGCGCGCACGCGCCTTGGCCTCGGCCGAGTCGGCCTGCAGCAGGATGTGGGCGGCCCGGCGCTGCTCACGGCGTGCGGCCTGCGCGATGTTTTGTTCGTAGTACTGGCGCAGGTCATCCTCGCTGGGCTGCAGCCCTTGGGCCACGGCTTCGCGATCCAGCACCAGGTATTCGACCTCCGCCTGCTCCGGCGTGCGAAAGTCGTCCGGGTGAGCCGCGTGATGGGCCCGCAGCTCGGATTCGGTGGGACGCACCGAGGCCGCAAAGTCTGCGGGCCGCAGCAGCGCCAGGGCCACCTGGCGCTGCTCGAACCAGGCGGCAGCTACGAGCTGCGCGCTGGTCGTGGGCAACCAGGCGCTGTCTTGCACCAGCTGCAGCAGACGGCGGCGCGCCAGATCCGTGCGCACCAGAGCCTCGTACTGTTCGGCGGTCAGTCCCTGGCTGCGCAGCAGATCCTGGTAGCGTTGGGTGTCGAGCGAGCCATCCGGCTTGCGCAGGCTGGCAATGACCGGATCGCGCAACAGCTCGGCGGCCAGACGGCGGTCGGTGACGACCATGCGCAGATCCTGCGCGGCCTGCGTCAACACGCGCTCATCGACCAGGCGCTGCAGGGTCGCGCGGCGGCTGTCCTCGCTTTCCAGCAGTGCGCGCTCCAGTCCGGGCATCGTGGCCGCCAGACGTTCCACCTCGCGCCGGTGCGCCGCGTCCCACTCGGTGCGCGTGATGCGCTGGCCGGCCACCCGGGCCACCGGCTCGGCCTGCTCGCGCAGACTGGTGTAACCCTGCACGCCAAAAAAGATGAAGGAGGGAATGATCAACAACATGAGCAGGGCCATCAGCACCTTCATGTTGTT
>JANWZF010000220.1 GCA_025054905.1 Tepidimonas sp. | reverse complement strand
CGACAAGAGCCGTCTGTCAGCCAAAATCAAGGCCCTGGGTGCTGCCCCAGCGGCGGCCTGAGCCAGCCTCCAACCCGCCCGGACGCAGGCCGCATCGGTCTGCTGCCGCTCTGGAACGGGTGCGCTGCCAGCAACGGGTTGGGCGCCAACCCTCTCCAACGCCTCCCGCCGGGAGGCGTTGTCGTTCGTGCAGCCGGGAGGACGCGGCGCCAGGCGACCAGGGCCGGGCGCGGCCGGTTGTCAGCGCGGCTTGGGGGCCGCCTCCGGCAACAGACAGGCCTCGGTGACGACCAGATCGTTGTCGCGCGCAAACGCCATCACGAAGTCCCACGCGCGCTCATCGTAGTCGCGCAGCGCGCGGTCCACCACCACGCACTTGACGCCGCCGACCACCGTGGGCACCACCCACGGCGAGTAGCGCAGGTGCGCGCCGGGGCCTTGCTGCTGGGCCTGCGGATGAAACGGACTGAGCACGCCAGCCAGGCGCTCGGCCCAGTCGCTAGGCCGAAACGTGCGCCCACTGCGGGTCACCCCCTGGATGAAAATCTGCTGGGCTTGGGGCGTGTCCATCTCAGACGGTATTATATCTTATATAAGACTTGGAACGTATCGAGAACGTACCTCGCCGCACGGCCGCCGTCGGGCCGGCTTGCGGGCCCCGATAGAATGGGGGCCTGATCCAACCCTGTCTGCCGTGCCGTCACCGATGTCCAGCTTTGCCCCGATCCCCGAGCCGCACGTGATGTCCACCTATGGTCGCGTGCCGATCATGCTCACCCACGGACGTGGCTGCCGCGTCTGGGACGTGGAAGGACGGGAATACCTGGACGCCCTGGCCGGCATCGCGGTCAACACGCTGGGACACGCGCATCCGCGCTTCGTGCGCGCGCTGCAGGACCAGGTCGGCCAGCTGATCCACATCAGCAACTACCACCACCATCCCTACACCGAACCGCTGGCCGCTGCGCTGTGCGAGCGCAGCGGGCTGGCCAAGGTGTTTTTCTGCTCCAGTGGACTGGAAGCCAACGAGGCCGCGCTGAAGCTGGCGCGCAAGTTCGGCCACGCCAAAGGCATCGCCCGGCCCCAGATCGTGGTGTACGAGCGCGCGTTCCACGGCCGCTCCATCGCCACGCTGTCGGCCACCGGCAACCCCAAGGTGCAGGCGGGTTTTGAGCCGCTGGTGGAAGGCTTCATCCGCGTGCCGATCAACGACCTGGACGCGCTGCGGCGCGCCACCGACGGCAACCCCAATGTCGTGGCGGTGTTCTTCGAGGCCATCCAGGGCGAAGGCGGCGTGCACCCGCTGGAGGCCGACTACATCGCGGGGGTGCGCGCGCTGTGCGACGAGCGCGACTGGCTGCTGATGATCGACGAGGTGCAGTGCGGCATGGGTCGCACCGGCAAGTGGTTCGCGCACCAGTGGGCGGGCATCCAGCCCGATGTGATGCCGCTGGCCAAGGGTCTGGGTTCGGGGGTGCCTGTCGGTGCGGTGGTGGCTGGCCCGCGGGCGGCCGAGCTGTTCCAGCCGGGCAACCACGGCACCACGTTCGGTGGCAACCCCCTGGCCATGCGTGCGGGGCTGGAAACGATCCGCATCATCGAAGACGAAGCCCTGCTGGCCAACGCCGCCGCGCAAGGCACCCACCTGCTGACGCAGTTGTGGGCCGAGCTGCATGGGCTGGCCGGGGTACGCGAGGTGCGCGGCAAGGGGCTGATGATCGGCATCGAGCTCGATCGCCCATGCGGCGATCTGGTGCTGCGCTGCGCCCGCGCCGGGCTGCTGATTTCGGTGACGGCCGAACGCGTCATCCGCCTGGTGCCGCCGCTGATCCTGTCGCGCGCCGAAGCTGACGAGATCGTGGCCAAGCTGGTGCCCCAGGTGCGCGCCTTCCTCGACGAGACTTCCGCATGAGCACGCCGCCGCTACGCCATTATCTGCAGTTCAAGGACTTCACGGCCGAGGAGTACGCCTACCTGTTCGAGCGCGCCGCGCTGATCAAGCACAAGTTCAAGACCTACGAGCGCTACCAGCCGCTGGTGGACCGCACGCTGGCGATGATTTTCGAGAAGGCCAGCACGCGCACGCGCGTCAGCTTCGAGGCCGGCATGTACCAGATGGGCGGCTCGGTGGTGCACCTGACCACCGGCGACAGCCAGCTTGGCCGCAGCGAGCCGATCGAAGATACCGCGCGCGTCATCAGCCGC
>JANWZF010000165.1 GCA_025054905.1 Tepidimonas sp. | reverse complement strand
GGCGGTGGCGGGGGTGCCGCCGCGCATCATGGGCATCGGGCCCGCACCGGCCACGCGCAAGGTGCTGGCGCGCACCGGCCTGACGCTGGAGCAGATGGACGTCATCGAGCTCAACGAAGCGTTTGCGGCGCAGGCGCTGGCCGTGCTGCGGTTGCTCGGGCTGCCCGATGACGATGCGCGCGTCAACCCCAACGGCGGCGCCATTGCGCTGGGTCATCCGCTGGGGGCCAGCGGCGCGCGGTTGGTGACGACCGCCGTCAACCAGCTGCACCGCTGTGGTGGACGCTATGCGCTGTGCACGATGTGCATCGGCGTCGGCCAGGGCATCGCGCTGGTGCTGGAGCGAGTCTGAGGCCTCCGCAAAAAAAGACCCCCGGACGTGATCCGACCGGGGGCACAAGCCTTATGCTGTCACACACAAAGGCACCCGCTCAGGGAGGAAAAGCGGGGAGCCGCGTAGGGCTCACCAAAAACTTTACCACAAACTGACATGGGCGTGCACCACTGTCTGCCATTGAGTTGCAAAAAAACCACTCAATCGGCATCGTTTTCGTATTCGCCATGATCATTTTTAGTGGTTCGTCCTTGTAGCGCAAACCTCCACAGCCGGCACTCGATCGGCCCATTGAACAGCGGCAGGCGCCGCGTGGCTTGCAGCCGAAGCCGGCGCGGCAGCTGGGTGTCGGGCGACAGGATCCAGGCGGTCCAGCCGCCCCAGTGGGCCTTCCAGTGCGCTGCCAGCCGTTGCCAGAATTCGTCGGCGCCCAGGGCGCCGGCCACGCCGGCGGCGCCGATACGCTCTCCATAAGGGGGATTGAGCACCAGCACGCCGGGGTTGGCCACCGGCGGCAGGCGCTGCAGCGCATCGCCGCCGCGCAGCAGCACGGCTTCGGCCACGCCGGCGCGCTGGGCGTTGCGGCGGGCAAAATCCACCATCCGGAACGACACGTCGCTGCCATGGATCAATGGGGCCTGTCCGCGCGGCCAGGGGCGCTCGGCCGCGCGTGCCTGCTCGCGCAGGGCCTGCCAGCGTGAGGCGTCGTGCGGCAGCAGCCGCTCGAAGGCAAAGCGCCGGGCCCGCCCTGGCGCCAGCCGCAGCAGATGCTGCGCGGCTTCGATCGGCAGGGTGCCGCTGCCGCAAAACGGATCCACCAGCGGCAGCGGTGCCTCGTCGACCGTCCGCGGCCAGCCGGTGGCGGCCAGCACGGCGGCGGCCAGGGTCTCCTTCAGCGGGGCGTCGCCCTGATCGTCGCGCCAGCCGCGCTTGAACAGCGGCTCGCCGCTGGTGTCCAGCAGGATCAGCAAGCGCTGCTCCTGCAGGTGCAAGTGCAGCCGCACGTCAGGGCGGGCCGTGTCCACGCTGGGACGTGCGCCGCGGCGGGCGCGCAGCCGGTCGCACACGGCATCCTTGACGCGCAGCGCGGCGAACTGCACGCTGCGCAGCGGACAGCGCTGCGCCGTGACCTCCACCTTGATCGTGTGCTGCGGGGTGAACCAGTCCTCCCACGTCAGGCCGGCCGCAGCGGCGTAGATGTCGTCCTCGTTGTGGTAGGGGCCAGCGTGCAGTTGCACCAGCACGCGCTGTGCGATGCGGCTGTGCAAGTTGAGCCGCAGCACGGCATCCCAGTCGGCGCGCAGGGCCACGCCGCTGCGCTGCACCTGCAGCGTTTGGCGTGGGTGGTTGAGCAGGGTGGCGATTTCGTCGGCCAGCAGCTCGGCAGCGCCGCCCGGGGCGGGCAGGTACAGGTCGAAGCAGTCCATGTCGGTGAAGGGTGGGGGTTAGCGCGCGCGACGCAGGGTGGCCGTGGGGATGCGCAGCGCTTCACGGTACTTGGCCACGGTACGCCGCGCGCATTCGATGCCTTGCTCCTTGAGCCGCTCGGCGATCTGGGCGTCGCTCAACGGATGGTGTGGATCTTCTTCGGCGATCATCTGGCGGATCAGTGCGCGTACGGCGGTGCTGGAGGCGTTGCCGCCGCCGTCGGTGGCCAGCGCCGAGCCAAAGAAATATTTCAGCTCGTAGGTGCCGCGCGGGGTGGCCATGTATTTGGCGGTGGTCACGCGGCTGATGGTCGACTCATGCAGGCCCAGCTCGGCCGCGATGTCGCGCAGCACCAGCGGGCGCATGCCGATGTCGCCGTGCAGGAAGAAGCTGCGCTGCTGCTGCACGATGGCGCGTGCCACGCGCAGCAGGGTTTCGCCGCGTTGCTGCAGGTTTTTGATGAACCAGCGGGCCTCCTGCAGGCGCTGCTGCAGGTCCCCGCCGCGGTGTTGGCGCAGCGCCTGCGCGTAGGCATCGCAAAGACGCAGGCGCGGCTGCACCGCGGGGTTGAGCTGCACGTCGAATTCGGTGCCGCGCAGCGTGACCAGCACATCCGGCACGATGACCAGCTGCTCGGCCTCGGCGAAGCGGCGTGCGGGTTTGGGCTCCAGCCGCGCCAGCACCGCCAACCCGGCGCGTACCATGGCCTCGTCCAGGCCGGTGGCGGCACCCAGGCGCCTGAGGTCGCGCCGCGCGATCCACTCCAGCGGCTGGGCGCACAAGGCCAGCGCCGCCCGGGCTGCCGGCTCGTTGCGCAGCTCCAGCACTTGCAGGCGCAGGCACTCGGCCAGGTGACGGGCGCCAACGCCAGCCGGCTCCATCGCCTGCAGCCAGCCCAGCGCACGCCGCAGCAACGCCAGCAGCTCCTCGCGCAGCTCAGGGTCTGCGCGGCCGTCGGCCTGGCGCGCCAGCAGCGCATCGGCCAAATCCTCCAGCGGTTCGCTCAGATAGCCGTCGTCGTCCAGCGACTCGATCAAGAAATGCAGTGCGGCGCGCTCCTGTGCATCCAGATGCAACGCCAGCGCCTGCTGGTGCAGATGGTCCTGCAGCCGCTCGCGTCCGCGGGCCAGATCGGCGGCGCTGGCCGGCTCATCGCCATCCAGCCAGCGGCCGTCGCGGTCCAGGCCGGGGCCATCCCACTGCCAGTCCGGCCCCAGCGTGGCATCCGGGTCATCGTCGCGCCAGCCACCGGCGGCGTCGTCGAGCTGGGCGTCCCAGTCGGCCTGGGCCTGTGGGTCGGCGGCCTCGATCACGCTGAAGGCGTCGGGCGGCTCGGCTTCGTTCATCAGGCCCGCGGGGGCCTCGACGTCCTCGTGCGCGCCGGAGTCGGCTGGCGGTGTCGCGGGGTCGTCTTCAGCCGCCGCCTGCCCGTCCTCGTCCGCCTCGGCCCGCTCCAGGAACGGATTGTCGGCCAACATCTGCTCGACTTCCTGCTCCAGCTCCAGGGCCGACAGCTGCAGCAGCCGCAGCGATTGCTGCAGCTGGGGGGTCAAGGTCAGCTGCTGCGTCAGGCGCAGCCCGAGGCTGGTCTTGAGTCCCATCGGCTACAAGCGGAAATGTTCGCCGAGGTAAACGCGGCGCACCTCGGCGTTGTCCACGATTTCGGCCGGTGCGCCGTGCGCCAGCACGCGCCCCTCGTTGATGATATAGGCGTGGTCGCAGATGCCCAGCGTCTCACGCACATTGTGGTCGGTGATCAGCACACCGATGCCGCGGTTTTTTAGAAAGCCGATGATGCGCTGGATGTCGATCACCGCGATCGGGTCGACGCCCGCAAACGGCTCGTCCAGCAGGATGAAACGGGGCTGGGCGGCCAGCGCGCGGGCAATTTCCACGCGCCGGCGCTCACCGCCGGACAGCGCGGGAGCCGGCACGTCGCGCAGGTGATCGACGTGCAGCTCGGCCAGCAAGGCCTCCAGCCGGGCGCGCAGCTCATCCTCCGGCAACGGCCGGCCGTGGGCGTCGCGCTGCAGTTCCAGCACCGCGCGCACGTTTTGTTCCACCGTCAGTTTGCGAAAGATCGACGCCTCCTGCGGCAGGTAGCCCAGTCCCAGTTGCGCGCGCCGGTGCACCGGCAGGTGTCCGATCGGCTGCTCATCGATCCACAGCTCGCCGGCGTCGGCGCGCACCAGGCCCACGATCATGTAAAACGAGGTGGTTTTGCCAGCCCCATTGGGGCCGAGCAGCCCGACGACTTCGGCCCCGCGCACCTGCAGCGAGACGTCGTGCACCACGGTGCGGGCACGGTAGCGCTTGCGCAGCCCCTGGGCGCGCAGGCAGCTGGGCGCAGCAGCAGGGGCGCTCACGGACGGCGCTCCAGCCGCGGGGTGGGCTGCAGGGTCGGGGCCGGCACGTCCGGCGCGGCGGGTTGTGCCCCGGGCTCGGCGTTGCGCGGGGTCAGCGTGGCGCGCACCCGCCCGCTGCCGGCGCCGCCGGCTGCCGCACCATCGACACTGAAGGTCTGGGCGCGGTTGTCGTACACGATCAGCGCACCGGTGCTGCGGTCGGCCAGCACGCTGCCGCGCAGGCGGCGCAATTCCGCGTCGCCGCGCAGCGTGACGCGGTCGGCCGCGCCGTCGTACTCGATGCGCTGCGCCTCGCCTTCGATCCATTCGTCCACGCCGTCGCGCTTTTGACGGAAGAACGCGCGCTGGCTGGCCGAACCCAGCGCGGTGCCGTACTGGTGGCCTTGCTCGTCCTGGCGCACCTCCACCTGCTGCGCGCGGATGCGGATCGTGCCTTTGCTGATCTGCACGTTGCCGGTGAACAGGCTGGTGCGACGCGCTTCGTCGTAGCGCAGTGCGTCGGCCTCGACGTGCATCGGCGCAAGCCGGTCGGCCGACTCGGCGTGCGCGGTCAGCGCCGCGCACAGCGCCAGCAACACGGGCCAGTGACGGGGCGTAGCGGTGGCGGGCACGGATTTTGCTCCATCGATTCGAATGGAGCGATTGTGCCACGCGGCACCGCCGCCGCGGCCCAAGGCTGGCTTAGGCCTGGCGCACGCGCGCGATCAGCGCGTCGGCCACCACCAGCGTGCGCTCGGCCTGACCCGGCACCAGAAAGCGGCCCGCGATGCCCAGCGACGGCGTGGCGTCCACTTCGTAGGCATCTTGCAGCTGGATCGCGCGCTTGACCTTGCCGCTGATGCCAAAAGATTGCCAGGTCTGCGTGAACGCCTGCCGATCGAGGCCTTGCCTGGCGGCCCAGGCGGCGGCAGCTTCCAGACCGTTGAAACGCTCGCGTTCCTCGTGCACGGCCTTGAAGGCCTTGTCATGCAGATCACCCAGCCGGCCCAGTGCCTCCAGCGTGTAGTACAGCCGCTGCAGCGGCTCAAACGCCGGGCTGAAGCCGACCGGCACACGCCGCACGACGATTTCCTTGGGTTGCTTGCGCATCCACGCGGTCATCAACGGCTCGAAGCGGTAGCAATGGATGCAGCTGTAGGAGAAAAACTCCAGCACCTCGATTTGGCCCGGCCCGGTGTCCACCGGGACGGGTTTGCCCAGCCGGCGGTAGTCACTGCCTTCGCGCAGGGCGGGTTGGGCATGCAGGGTGGGCCAGACCGCCAGCAGGGTGCCGGCCAAACCGAAGCGGTGAATATCGCGTCGTAGCATGGGGTGTTGGATCGGGGTGAGAACGTTGCTCGATTGGAGCCAGACAGGTTGGTCGGGGTTCCGCGCCGTGGCGACCGGGCGTTAGCGCTGCACCCGCACCAGTGCCGTGTCGAACTGTTTGGCGCGCAGCCGCTCCTGCATCGCTTCGGCTTCAGCCTTGGTCTGAAACGGCCCCAGCCGCACGCGCCACATCCGCTGGCCACCCTGCTCGCGTTCGCTGATTTTGGCCTCCAGCCCTTGCAGCGCCAGCCGTGCGCGTTGGGCTTCGGCTTCTTCGGCGCTGCGATAAGCCCCGGTCTGCACGTAGTAGAGGAACGGATCGGCCGCGGCCGGGGCGGCGGCCTCGCCGGGGGATGCGGCTGCCGCCGTGCGCTGCTGAATCAGCTCGGCGATCGGATCGCGTTCGGCCTCGGGCTTGCGGTTGCCCTCTTTGTCGGCGGGTGCCGACGGGGGGTTGGCGGTCCCGGCGGCCTCGTCGGCGGCCGGGGCGGGCACTTTGGCGTTGCTCAGGCCCGCATTGGGGTTCCAACCCTTCAGGCGTTCGGCCTCGGTGTCGGGCTGCAGCGGTTTGCGCTGCACGCCACGGTCCACCAGCGGGATCGGCACCTTGGTGACGTACACCGCCACCGCCAGCGCCGCGGCCAGCCCCACCAGCAAGCCCAGGATGAACCCCAGCAGGGTGCCGCCACGTGCGCGGCGGATCGGGGCGGGACGGCTCACAACGGCAGGCATCATGGCAGGGCGCTCCTCGATGGCAGGTTTTACATCTGGTCGGGGGCGCTGACGCCCAGCAGCGCCAGACCACTGCGCAGCACGCATGCCGTGGCGGCCACCAGCGCCAGGCGCGCCAGGCGCACCGGCGCATCGTCCACCAGGATGCGCTCGGCATCGTAGTAACGATGGTAGGCCGCGGCCAGCTCACGCAGGTAGAAGGTGACGTCGTGGGGCGCAAAGTCGCGCGCGGCGGCTTCCATGACCTGCGGCCAGCGCGCCAACTCCAGCATCAACGCCTGCGCGGCGTCGCTGTCCAGCGCGGCCAGGTCGGCCTTGGCCAGTTGCGCCTCGTCGCCGCCCCATTGCCGCAGCACCGAGCGGATGCGCGCATGCGCATACTGCACGTAGTACACCGGGTTGTCGTTGTTTTGCTGGATGGCCAGATCGACGTCGAAGGTGTATTCGGTGTCAGGCTTGCGCGACAGCAGGAAAAAGCGCACCGCATCCTTGCTGGTCCACTCGATCAGATCGCGCAGCGTGACGTAGCTGCCGGCCCGTTTGCTGATCTTGACCTCCTGGCCGCCGCGCATGACGCGCACCATCGTGTGCAGCACGTAGTCTGGATACCCCACCGGGATGCCGATGCCCAGCGCCTGCAGGCCGGCGCGCACGCGCGCGATCGTGCCGTGGTGGTCGGTGCCCTGGATGTTGATGGCCTTGGCAAAGCCACGCTCCCACTTGGTGACGTGGTACGCCACGTCAGGCACGAAGTAGGTGTAGCTGCCGTCGGACTTGCGCATCACGCGGTCCTTGTCGTCGCCCCACTGCGTGGTCCGCAGCCACAGCGCGCCGTCGGCCTCGTACGTGTGGCCGGAGTCGATCAGCCGCTGCACGGTCTGCGCCACGCGCCCACTGCTGTACAGGCTTGACTCCAGATAGTACTGGTCGAAGCGCACCTCGAACGCTTTGAGATCCAGGTCCTGCTCGTGGCGCAGGTAGGCCACCGCGAAGGCGCGGATGCCGTCCGAATCCTCCACATCCCCGCTGGCGGTGACGCTGCGGTCGGCGGCCTGCACGGTCTTGCGGGCCAGAAAGTCCTGTGCGATGTCGGCGATGTAGTCGCCGTTGTAGGCGTCGGCTGGCCAACCGGGGTCGCCGGGCTTGAGGCCGCGCGCGCGCGCCTGGACCGAGCGCGTGAGGTTTTCAATCTGCGCGCCCGCATCGTTGTAGTAGAACTCACGGTGCACCTGCCAGCCCTGCGTTTGCAGCAGGTTGCAGATCGCGTCACCCAACGCCGCCTGCCGGCCGTGGCCGACGTGCAGCGGCCCGGTGGGGTTGGCCGAGACGAATTCGACGATGACGCGCTGCCCGGTGGCCGGCTTGTGGCCCCAGCGTGGACCCTCGCGCAGGATCTCGCGCACGGTCTGCTGCTTGGCGGCAGGCTTGAGGCGCAGATTGATGAAGCCCGGGCCAGCCATCTCCAGGGCCGCCACCCAGCGCGTGCAGGCTTCGGTGGCCTGCAGCCGCTCCACCAGGGTTTGCGCCAGCGCCCGCGGTGGCTGGCCCATTGTCTTGGCCAGTTGCAGCGCGGCGGTGATGGCCAGATCACCGTGGGCGGCGACTTTGGGCTTTTCGAACGCGGCGCGCGCACCCGCCCCCGGGTGCAGCTCGTCGAGCGTGCGGGCCAGCGCCGCGAGCAGTTCGTTTTGGACGTGCAGCATGGGGGGCGATTGTAGGTCGCCCCATCTTCAGCGCCGCGCGCCGCGCTGTGCGGCCAGCACGCACAGCAGGTCGCAGGCCACGTGCGCGGCGGCCAGCGCCGTCACGTCGGCATGGTCGTAGGGGGGGCTGACCTCCACCACGTCCATGCCGACGAGGTTCAGCGGCACGAGTCCCCTGACGATCTGCAACGCCTGGGCGCTGGTGAGGCCCCCGGCCACCGGCGTGCCGGTGCCGGGCGCAAAGGCCGGATCCAGGCAGTCGATGTCGAACGTCACATAAGCCGGGCGCGCCCCGACGAGGGCCAGCACCTGCTGCAGTGCCCAGTCCGCCCCGCGAGCCAGCACCGTGGGGGCGTCCAGCACGTTGAACCCCATGAAGTCGTCGTTCCAGGTGCGGATGCCGATCTGCACCGAGTGCGCCGGGTCGATCAGCCCTTCCCGCACCGCTTTGTAAAACATGGTGCCGTGGTTGAGCGACTCGGGGTCGTCGTCGGGCCAGGTGTCGCAGTGCGCATCGAAGTGGATCAGCGCCAACGGCGCGCCCAAGCGCTCGGCATGCGCCTGCAGCAGCGGGTAGGTGATGAAGTGATCGCCACCGAAGGTGAGCATGCGTGCACCGCTGGCCAGGATACGCCGCGCGTGGTCGCGGATGGCACCCGGGATCGTGTGGGGTCGATGGGGATCCAGCCAGCAGTCGCCGGCATCCACCACCGCCAGCGTTTCGAACGGGTCGAACCCCCAGGGGAAGGGCTTCAGCTCCGCGAGCTGCACGCTGGCGGCACGGATGGCCGCCGGCCCCAGCCGCGCGCCGGGGCGGTAGGTGGTGGCCAGATCGAGCGGGATGCCGCTGACCACCACGTCAGCGCCGGTCAGGTCGCGCGTGTAGGTGCGCCGCATGAAGCTGAGCACCCCCGCGTAGGTCATCTCGGGCCAGGAGCCGAGCAGGCCGGGGCGGCGGATGGCGCCGTCGCCAGCGGCCGGCGCTTCGGGTACGGAGTTCGGAGTGTCCATCGGCGCCATGCTAACGCAGCACCGTTCGGGCGGCGGGGCCGCCTTCAGGTGCCGGCGGGGTGCCAGGCGTGGGCTTGCAGGTCGGCCAGGCTGACCACCTGCAGGGCGGCTTCGTGCGTGGCTTCCAAAATCACCGGCGGGGCCACGCCGGCCTGCAACGCCTCTTTCCAGCGCAGGGCGCACAGGCACCAGCGGTCGCCAGGCTTCAGGCCCGCAAAGCGCCACTCGGGCCGCGGGGTGATGAGGTCGTTGCCGCGCTGCAGCGAAAACGCCAAAAACGCCTCCGTCACCTTGGCGCACACGACGTGGCGGCCCAGGTCGTGCGGGCCGGTGTGGCAGCAGCCGTCGCGGAAATACCCGGTCAGCGGATCGTAGGA
>JANWZF010000158.1 GCA_025054905.1 Tepidimonas sp. | reverse complement strand
CTGCCAGGTTGCGCTCGCCCCCCAGCACGTCGGCGGCCAGCAGGCGCAGCGTCTGCACCAGCTGCGGGGCCTCGGCCCGTTCGGCGGGGGTCAGATAGCCGTTGCGCGAGCTCAGCGCCAGCCCATCCGGCGCCCGCGCGGTGTCCAGCCCGTGGATCGTCACCGGCAGCGCAAACTGGCGCACCATGTGGCGGATCACCATCAGCTGCTGGTAGTCCTTTTTGCCGAAGACCGCATGGCGTGGCCCCTTGGCTTGCGCAAAGACACACTGAAACAGCTTCATCACCACCGTGCACACGCCGGTGAAAAAGCCGGGCCGGAAATGGCCTTCCAGCATGTCGGCCAGCGCCGGGTGGGGCTGCACCTTGAAGGTTTGCGGCTCGGGATAAAGCTCATCCTCGGCCGGGGCGAACACGACGTCGCAGCCGACGGCAGCCAGCTGCTCGCAGTCGGCCTGCAGGGTGCGGGGGTAGGTGTCGAAATCCTCGTGCGGCAGAAACTGCAGCCGGTTGACGAAGATGCTGGCCACCGTGACATCGCCCAGCGTGCGCGCATGGCGCACCAGGCTCAGATGGCCCTCGTGCAGATTGCCCATCGTGGGCACGAAGGCGGGCTGGTCATAACGCGCCAGCGCCTGGCGCAGCGCATCGATCGTGTGGACGACTTGCATCTCGGATGGTCGGGGCAGCAATGGTGGGACCGCCAGCGCGTGGCACTTACCACGCGTGCAGCGCGTTGTCGGGGAAGGTGCCGTTTTTGACTGCGGTGACATAAGCAGCCATCGCGTCGCGCACGCTGCTGGCGCCTTCCATGAAGTTGTGCACGAACTTGGGCGTCTTGCCCAGGTGGATGCCCAGCATGTCGTGCATCACCAGCACCTGACCGGCGGTGCCGTTGCCGCTGCCGATGCCGATCGTCGGGCAGCGCGGCAGCTGCTGCGTGATGTCGGCCGCCAGCGCCGCCGGCACCATTTCCAGCACCAGCATCGTGGCGCCGGCGTCCTGCAGCGCCAGCGCGTCGCGACGCAGCTGTTCGGCCTGCTCGCTGCTGCGCCCCTGGACACGGTAGCCGCCCAAGGCGTGCACGGTCTGCGGTGTCAGGCCCAGGTGGGCGCACACGGGGATGCCGCGCTCGACCAGAAAGCGCACCGTCTCGATGGTCCAGCCGCCGCCTTCGAGCTTGACCATGTGCGCGCCGGCCTGCATCAGGGCTGCGGCGCTGCGCATGGCCTCTTCGCGCGAGGTCTGGTAGCTGCCAAAGGGCAGATCGCCGATGATCCAGACCGTGCCTTGCACGCGGCGCACGCCACGCACCACGCACTCGGTGTGGTAACACATTTCCTCCAGCGTGACCCCCACCGTGCTGGGGCGTCCCTGGCAGACCATGCCGAGTGAATCCCCCACCAGCAGGCAGTCCACGCCGGCGTGGTCGGCCACCGCGGCAAACGTGGCGTCGTAGGCGGTGAGCATGGCGATCTTTTCACCCCGCTGGCGCATTTCCAGCAGGCGCGGCAGGCTGACGGGCTTGCGCGGGGGCAGGGGCGCGGCGGCGGGGAGGGTGCCGTACGGGGTGCGGGCAGCGGCTTCGGTCATCGCAACGCTCAGGCCGTGACAAAGGGGTGCCAGTTTAGTGCATTCATCGGCGCGGATCGCGTTCGGTGTCGCCGGCGTTGTATCCTAGCGCGCATGGCGCTGCCATGCGTCGGAGGGCCCACGGGGCCCTGCAACCTCAAGCGACCGCTTTTGCGCATGAATTCTGCAATCGTTGCCGGCTCCCGTCCCGATCCGCTCAGCCTGCAGCCTGCGCTGCCGGACCTGGCGGCGCAGGCCGCGGCCGATGTGGCGCGCGCCCTGGCCGAAGATGTGGG
Source organism: Tepidimonas sp. (assembly GCA_025054905.1). Lineage (GTDB taxonomy): Bacteria > Pseudomonadota > Gammaproteobacteria > Burkholderiales > Burkholderiaceae_C > Tepidimonas. Next base: position 9,685 of record JANWZF010000158.1, on the reverse strand, counting down.
CAGTGGCGATCTCACCGCGGCCCTGGTCGACCCGGCGCTGCGGATGCGCGCGCGGGTCGTGGCGCGCCAGGCGGCCGTGGTGTGTGGCCGGCCGTGGGTGGAAGCGGCGCTGCACGCGTTGGATGCGCAGGCCCGCTGGCACTGGGTGGTGGACGAAGGCGCGCGTGTCGAGCCGGGCGGGGTGGTGTTCGAAGTCGAGGCGCAGGCCCGCGCGCTGCTCAGCGCCGAGCGCACGATGTTGAATTTTCTGCAAACCCTGTCGGCCGTGGCCACCGTGACGCGCCGCTATGTCGAGGCGGTGGCTGGCACCCGCGCACGCATTTGCGACACGCGCAAGACCCTGCCGGGGCTGCGCGTGGCGCAAAAGTACGCCGTGCGCATCGGTGGCGGGCTCAACCACCGCATGGGTTTGCACGACGCGATCCTGATCAAGGAAAACCACATCGCCGCAGCGGGTGGGGTACGCGCCGCGCTGCAGCGCGCGCAGGCCCTGGCGCCGCAGGCGCTGTTCGTGCAGATCGAGGTGGAGACGCTGGCGCAGCTGGATGAGGCACTGGACGCCGGAGCGCGCCTGATTTTGCTGGACAACATGGAACTGCCGATGCTGCAGGAAGCGGTGCGGCGCAACAGCGTCCATCCCGGGGGCAGGGCGGTGCTGGAAATTTCTGGCGGCGTCACGCTGGCCAATGTGCGCGCGCTGGCCGCCACCGGGGTCGATCGCATCTCGGTGGGGGCGCTGACCAAGGACATCGAGGCGGTGGACCTGTCGATGCGGCTGCAGCCGCTGTGAGGGCGCCGCCTGCAGGAGCCACAGAGCGATGGAACAGGTGATCGAAGTCGAATTTGAGCAGCCGGCCTGCACCACGCGCCATGCGTGGGCGCGCGTGCCGCAGGAGCCCTCGCCGGCGGAGCGCCAGGCGCTGAAGGCACGCATCGCCGAGCTGCTGCGCGCGCGCGACGCGGTGCTGGTGGCGCATTACTACGTGCACCCCGATCTGCAGGATTTGGCCGAGGCCACCGGCGGGTTGGTCAGCGACAGCCTGGAGATGGCGCGCTTTGGGCGCGACCATCCGGCGCGCACGCTGGTGGTGGCCGGGGTGCGGTTCATGGGCGAGACCGCCAAGATCCTGTCGCCGGACAAGACCGTGCTGATGCCGGATCTGGATGCGACCTGCTCGCTCGATCTGGGCTGCCCGCCCGATGACTTTGCGGCGTTTCGCGCCCAGCATCCGGACCGCACCGTGGTGGTGTATGCCAACACCAGCGCGGCGGTCAAGGCCCAGGCCGACTGGGTGGTCACCTCCAGCTGCGCGCTGGACATCGTGCGCGCGTTGCGCGAGGCCGGGCACAAGATCCTGTGGGCGCCGGACAAGCACCTGGGCGCTTACATCGAGCGCGAAACCGGGGCCGACATGGTGCTGTGGCGCGGCTCGTGCGTCGTGCACGATGAGTTCAAGGCGTTCGAGCTGCAGGCGTTGCGGCGCGAGTACCCCGACGCCAAGGTGCTGGTGCACCCCGAAAGTCCGGCGGCGGTGGTGGAGCAGGCCGACGTGGTCGGCTCCACGTCCCAGATCCTGCAGGCCGCAGCGACGCTGCCGGCCCAGGTGTTCATCGTGGCCACCGACAACGGGCTGATGCACCAGCTGCGCCAGCGTCACCCCGACAAGCTGTTTCTGGAGGCGCCCACCGCCGGCAACAGCGCCACCTGCAAGAGCTGCGCGCACTGCCCGTGGATGGCCATGAACGGCCTGCGCGGCGTGCTGGAAGTGCTGGAGACCGGCCTCAACGAGGTGCATGTGGATCCGGCGCTGATCCCGCGCGCGCGTCAGCCGATCGAGCGCATGCTGGCTTTCACGGCCGCGCGCAAGCGGGGGGAGCCGGTCGGGGCGCTGGTGCCCGGTCTCGGTGCGGTGTAGCGCCGCGGCAAAACCCTGCTGCCAGCGGGGACGTCGTGCGCGGCTGCGGCCGTCGCCAGTGGGGCGACCCTAGCATGGGCGGGATGGTGATTCGGCTCGAAGGGGTGGCGCCATGACAGGAATCGGTTCGATCGGACGCAAGGCAGGGGTCGTGGCGGGGGCCTTGCTTCCTCTGGCCGCCGCCGCAGCGCTGACCTTTGACGACATCGCGCGCGAAGGGGAACTGCGCTTTCTGCCGGTGCGGCCCGATCCGGGGGCCTACCGCTACGACGCCGAGGCGCGCATCGATGCCGACAGCCTGCAGCAGGGCATCGTGACGATGCGCACCTGTCACCGGCAGCTCGACCCCAACGCCCGCATCGTCGTGGCGTTCAACCGCGAGCGCGTGCAGTCGATCGACATCGTCAGCACCGAAGGAGTTGGACGCGCCTGGGTCGAGGGGCGCCGGGTCGAGCTGGCCGATGTGCAGCGCGGTGGCAGCGTCTGCATCGACTTGCGCACGCGCGCGCTGGAGCCGGCCGGTGAAGGGCGTTGGCGGCTGCACGCCGGGCCGCTGATGCGCCGCTACCTGGACGGCTACCTGCCGATGGAAGCGCGGCTGCGTGTGGTGTGGCCGCCCGGGCTGCTGCAGGTGGCCGCCACCGACCCGGCGCCGCAGCCCGGCGTGACGCTGGCCACCGAGGCCGACGGGGCCACGCTGCACGTGACCTTTGCCGGCCGTCTGACCGCCACCTGGGAGCTGCAGCGTCCGGCACCGCCGCGTTAGCCCTGGGCGGCGCGCAGCTCCTGCGTGATGCGCATCGAGCAGAACTTGGGCCCGCACATCGAGCAGAAGGGCGCCGATTTGGCGGCGTCCTTGGGCAGCGTCTCATCGTGGTAGGCGCGCGCGGTGTCGGGATCCAGCGCCAGGTGGAACTGGTCGTTCCAGCGGAATTCGAAGCGCGCCTTGGACATGGCGTTGTCGCGGATCTGCGCACCCGGGTGCCCCTTGGCCAGATCGGCGGCGTGCGCGGCGATCTTGTAGGCGATCAGGCCCTGCTTGACATCGTCCCGGTTGGGCAGGCCCAGGTGTTCCTTGGGCGTGACATAGCACAGCATCGCCGTGCCGTACCAGCCGATCTGCGCTGCACCGATCGCGCTGGCCAGGTGGTCGTAGCCGGGGGCGATGTCGGTCACCAGCGGCCCCAGGGTGTAAAACGGCGCTTCGTAGCAGGCGCGCAGCTGCTCGTCCATGTTGGCCTGGATCAGCTGCATGGGCACATGGCCGGGGCCTTCGATCATCACCTGCACGTCGTGCTGCCAGGCGATCTGCGTGAGCTCGCCCAGCGTGCGCAGCTCGGCCAGCTGCGCTTCGTCGTTGGCGTCGTGGATGCTGCCTGGGCGCAGGCCATCGCCGAGGCTGAAGGCCACGTCGTAGGCCTTCATGATCGCGCAGATGTCCTCAAAATGGGTGTAGAGGAAGTTTTCCTGCCCGTGCGCCTGGCACCAGCGCGCCATGATCGAGCCGCCACGCGAGACGATGCCGGTCAGCCGGCGCTCGGTCAGCGCGATGAAGTCCTTGCGCACACCGGCGTGGATCGTGAAGTAGTCCACCCCCTGCTCGGCCTGCTCGATCAGCGTGTCGCGAAAAATCTCCCACGTCAGCGCCTCGGGGTCGCCGCCGACCTTTTCCAGTGCCTGGTAGATCGGCACGGTGCCCACCGGCACCGGGCTGTTGCGCAGGATCCACTCGCGCGTCTCGTGGATGTGGCGTCCGGTGGACAGGTCCATCACCGTGTCGGCGCCCCAGCGGACCGCCCAGACCATCTTGTCCACTTCGGTGCCGATGTCGGAGGCCAGCGCCGAGTTGCCGATGTTGGCATTGACCTTGACCAGAAAGCGGCGGCCGATGGCCATCGGCTCGCTTTCGGGGTGGTTGATGTTGGCCGGGATGATCGCGCGTCCGGCGGCCACTTCCTGGCGCACGAATTCCGGGGTGATCTCGGCGGGCATCGACGTGCCCCACGCCTGCCCCGGGTGTTGCTGCAGCAGCCGCTCGGCCAGCCGCTGGCCGCGCGGACCGCAGGCGCGCAGCGCCTCCAGATAGGCCTGGCGGTTCTGGTTTTCGCGGATGGCGACGAACTCCATCTCCGGCGTCACGATGCCGCGGCGCGCATAGTGCAATTGGGTGACGTTGGCCCCGGTGCGGGCGCGGCGGATCGGGCGCTGCAGGCCCGGGTGGCGCAGGGACGCGGTGCTGGGGTCGGCGGCGCGCTGGCGGGCCCAGGCGCTGCTGGGGCCGCGGAGCACCTCGGTGTCGCCGCGTTCCTCGATCCAGGGTTGCCGCAGCGGCGGCAGGCCGCGGCGGATGTCGATGTCGGCGTCGTGCGCGGTGTAGGGGCCGGAGGTGTCGTACACCCACACCGGCGGGTTGGGTTCGCCGCCCAGTGCGGCTGGAGTGGGGGCTTGCGCGATCTCACGCATCGGCACGCGCAGATCGGGTCGGCTGCCAGTGATGTACACCTTGCGCGAGCCACAGATCGGGCCGATGGTGACGGCCTGCGCCTGCGGGGCGGTGGGCTGTTGGGTCAGGGTTACGGTGGCGGTAGCGGACATCGGATGGCTCCTCGGAGTCGTGGGTGGGGACTCCGGGAGCCACGGCCCGCGGGCCTGACCCAGCCCGCCAGGCGGGCCCAGCTCGTCCTTTCGCCGGTGTGAACCGGATCAAGTTCGACGGGTTCGGCGCGCGTGTTCCCGCGCCGTCTCAGCCCACCCTGCGTGGACACCCCGGAGCAAGACGGATTGTAAAGCGGCGGCGTTGACGCGGGGAGGTCCAGCGCGATTTCATCATTCGAAAAGAACGCCCATCATGTTGAAATCCTGCCAGCCGACGGTCGTGGATGGTTTTTCAGGATGGACTGATGATTGTCGCAATATGAAAAGATGCGCCAAGTCCTTGATGGATGAGCACAAAAAATAGTCTTGTATAAGACACAAGACTGGTGTTATGTCTTATAGAAGACTTATACTGTGCTCCAAGGGCGTGGCCGTTGACGTGCCGCTGGCGCCCGCAGGACGCCGATGGCATCGCCCCGGCCGAGTGTTTTCTCGCTTGCAACGACGACGGAAGGAGTCTGACCATGACGCAACACCTCACCCGCGAGCAGCAAATTGCCGCGCTGGAAAAAGACTGGGCCGAAAACCCGCGCTGGAAGGGCATCAAGCGCGGCTACAGCGCCGCCGACGTGGTGCGCCTGCGCGGCTCGGTGCAGATCGAGTACACGCTGGCCAAGCGCGGCGCCGAAAAGCTCTGGCGCCTGATCAACGGCGAGGCCAAAAAGGGCTACGTCAACGCCTTTGGCGCGGTGACCGCGGGGCAGGCCATGCAGCAGGCCAAGGCCGGGCTGGAGGCGGTGTACCTGTCGGGCTGGCAGGTGGCGGCCGATGCCAACACCAGCGAGACGATGTACCCGGACCAGTCGCTCTACGCCTACGACTCGGTGCCGACGATGGTGCGCCGCATCAACAACACGTTCAAGCGCGCCGACGAGATCCAGTGGTCGCGCGGCATCGGCCCCGGCGATGCGGGCTACATCGACTACTTCCTGCCGATCGTGGCCGACGCCGAGGCGGGCTTTGGCGGCGTGCTCAACGCGTTTGAGCTGATGAAGAACATGATTGCCGCAGGCGCTGCGGGCGTGCACTTTGAGGACCAGCTGGCCGCGGTGAAGAAGTGTGGCCACATGGGCGGCAAGGTGCTGGTGCCGACGCAGGAGGCGATCGAAAAGCTGATCGCCGCGCGCTTTGCGGCCGACGTGATGGGCGTGCCGACGATCGTGCTGGCGCGCACCGACGCCGAGGCGGCCAACCTGCTGACCAGCGATCACGATGCCAACGATCGCCCGTTCCTGACCGGCGAGCGCACGCAGGAGGGGTTCTTCCGCGTCAAGAACGGCCTGGAGCAGGCCATCAGCCGCGGCGTGGCCTACGCCCCATACGCCGACCTGGTGTGGTGCGAAACCGGCACGCCGGACCTGGGCTTTGCGCGTGAGTTTGCCCAGGCGATCCATGAAAAGTACCCCGGCAAGCTGCTGGCCTACAACTGCTCGCCGTCGTTCAACTGGAAGAAGAACCTGGACGACAAGACGATCGCCGAGTTCCAGGACAAGCTCTCCGAACTGGGCTACAAGTACCAGTTCATCACGCTGGCCGGCATCCACATCAACTGGTACAACACGTTCATGTTTGCCTACCACTACGCGCGCGGTCAGGGCATGAAGCACTATGTGGAGATGGTGCAGGAGCCCGAGTTCAAGGCGCGCGAGCTGGGCTACACGTTCGTGTCGCACCAGCAGGAAGTCGGTGCGGGCTACTTCGACGACGTCACCACCGTGATCCAGGGAGGGTCGTCCAGCGTCAAGGCCCTGGCCGGCTCGACCGAAGAGGCCCAGTTCCATTGATGCGTGGGGTGGCGGCCCCGGCGTGATGCGCGCCGCGGGCTGCCCGCGCACCGTTGGCCCAAGCGGCCCGCGCAGCCTGGCTGGTTGGCGCGGGCCGTTGCGTTTCGGGGACAGGCGCCCGTTTCAGACGATGCGGCAGGCTTCCTCAAAACTCAGGCGTGGTCCGCGCGGGTACAAGCCGGCCGGATCGCCGTAGCCGAGGTTGCACAAAAAGTTGGTGCGCACCGTCGTGCCGGCCCAGAAGGCCGCATCCACCGCCGCGGCGTCGAAACCGCTCATCGGCCCGCAGTCCAGCCCCAGGGCGCGTGCCGCCAGGATGAAATAGCCCCCTTGCAGGCTGGCGTTGCGCAGAGCGGTGGTGGCGATCAACTCCGCATGGCCGGCAAACCAGCTGCGCGCCTCGGGGTTGTGCGGAAACAGCCGCGGCAGCTGCTCGTAAAACGCCATGTCCATGCCGAGGATGGCCGTCACCGGCGCGGCGGCGGTCTGGGCGCGGTTGCCTTCGGCCAGACAGGGCAGAAGCTGCGCCTTGGCCTGCGGTGAGGTCACGAAAATGATGCGCGTTGGGCTGCAGTTGGCGGAAGTCGGCCCCCACTTCATCAGGTCATACAGACGGCGCAGCAGGCTGTCGTCGACCGGACGGTCTTGCCAGGCATGGTACGTGCGGGCATGGTCGAACAGTTGCTCGGTGCTCAGGTTCATGGCCCAAAGTTGTTACAGAAAGTGGCAGTGGCCGCAATGGTAGCCTGCTGTCTGTGGCAGAAAAGGTGATCTGTGCGAAAATCCAATGGTTTGACACGCCAGCATTTGTCAATGCTATGGTGTCAGCGCGCGCAGGGTTGTAGTCCTGAGAGTCCTGAAGCGCCGTCGACGTGGACATTGCGTCCCGCGCAGGCGGACCAGCCCAACCAACCCCCTCTGTGTCTTGTTGTCGATCACCATGTCTTCGATCCAGATCACCTTTCCTGACGGTGCGCAACGCTCGTTCGAGGCGCCGGTCACCGTCGCGCAGATCGCGGCGGCCATCGGCGCGGGCCTGGCCAAGGCGGCCGTGGCGGGCAAGGTGCAGTACGAGGGGGAGGCAGCCCCGCGGCTGGTCGATCTGAGTCACCTCGTCGAGCGCAACGCGCGCGTGTGGATCCTGACCCCGAAGGATCCGGAAGGGCTGGAGGTGGTGCGCCACTCCACCGCGCACCTGCTGGCCTATGCGGTCAAAGAGCTGTTTCCTGAGGCCCAAGTGACCATCGGGCCGGTGATCGAGGACGGCTTTTATTACGATTTCAGCTACAAGCGGCCTTTTACGCCGGAGGATCTGGCGGCCATCGAGCGCAAGATGGCCGAGCTGGCCGCGCGCGACGAGCCGGTGCTGCGCCGCGTGCTGCCGCGCGATGAGGCGGTGGCGCATTTTCGCGCGCTGGGTGAGCACTACAAGGCCGAGATCATCGCCAGCATTCCAGAGGGTGAGGAGATCAGCCTGTACCGCGAGGGCACCTTCGAAGACCTCTGCCGCGGCCCGCACGTGCCCTCCACCGGCAAGCTCAAGCACTTCAAGCTGATGAAGGTGGCTGGCGCTTACTGGCGCGGCGACCACCGCAACGAGCAGCTGCAACGCATCTACGGCACTGCCTGGGCCAGCAAGGACGATCTGCAGGCCTACCTGCACCGGCTGGAGGAGGCCGAGCGGCGCGACCACCGCAAGCTGGGCCGCGAGCTGGATCTGTTCCATCTGGACGAACACGCCCCTGGGCTGGTGTTTTGGCACCCCAAGGGCTGGACGCTGTGGCAGCAAATCGAGCAGGCCATGCGCCGTGTCTACCGCGACAACGGCTACCTGGAGGTCAAGGGACCGCAGATCCTGGACAAGGCGCTGTGGGAGAAGACCGGGCACTGGGACAAGTACCGGGACAACATGTTCATCACCGAAAGCGAAAAGCGCGACTACGCGCTCAAGCCGATGAACTGCCCCGGCCACATCCTGATCTTCAAGCAGGGCGTCAAGAGTTACCGCGACCTGCCGCTGCGCTATGGTGAATTTGGCCAGTGCCACCGCAACGAGCCCTCGGGCGGGCTGCACGGCATCATGCGCGTGCGCGGCTTCACGCAGGATGACGGCCATATTTTCTGCACTGAAGACCAGATCCTGGCCGAGTGTGCGGCGTTCACGCGCCTGCTCAAGCAGGTGTATGCGGATTTTGGCTTCACCGACATCCTCTACAAGGTGTCGACGCGGCCTGCGGCGCGCATCGGCTCGGACGAGCTGTGGGACAAGGCCGAGGCCGCGCTGATGCGCAGCCTGCAGGAGTCGGGCTGCACTTACACGCTGTCGCCCGGGGAGGGGGCCTTCTACGGCCCCAAGATCGAGTACACCCTGAAGGACGCGCTGGGGCGCGAGTGGCAGTGCGGCACGATCCAGGTCGACTTCAACCTCGCGCAGCGGCTGGATGCCGAGTATGTCGCTGAAGACGGCAGCCGCCGCCGCCCTGTGATCCTGCACCGCGCCATCCTGGGCAGCCTGGAGCGCTTCATCGGCATCCTGATCGAGCACCACGCCGGGGCCTTGCCAGTGTGGCTGGCGCCGGTGCAGGTGGCGGTGCTCAACATCACCGACGCGCAGGCCGATTACTGTGGCGAAATTGCCAAAACGCTGCGCGATCAAGGCTTTAGGGTGGCGCTGGAGCTTGGCAGCGAAAAGATCACCTATAAAATCCGCCAACAGGCGATGCAAAAAGTGCCCTATATCCTCGTCGTCGGCGAGAAAGAGAAAGCTGCCCGCACGGTGGCCGTGCGGGCGCGTGGCAATCTCGACCTCGGGGTGATGGCGCTGGATGCGTTCGCCGAGCGCCTGCGATCGGACATCGCGTCCAAACATTGACAAAGGAATCCCACCATCGCTACCCCGCGTCCCAGCAACTTCCGTGACCGCCGCCAGCGCGAAGAGCGGCAGCACCGGCTCAATCGCGAAATCACCGCGCCCGAAGTGCGCCTGACCGGCCCCGACGGTCAGCAGATCGGTGTGGTGCCGCTGCAGGAGGCCCTGCGCATGGCCGGCGAACTCGACGTCGACCTCGTCGAGATCGCCCCGATGGCCAATCCGCCCGTGTGCCGGCTGATCGACTACGGCAAGTTCAAGTACGCCGAGCAGAAAAAGGCAGCCGAAGCCAAGGCCAAGCAAAAGGTCATCGAAGTCAAGGAAGTCAAATTCCGCCCGGCCACCGACGAGGGCGACTATCAGGTCAAGCTGCGCAACATCCGCCGCTTTCTGGAAGACGGCGACAAGTGCAAGGTAACGTTGCGCTTTCGCGGACGTGAGATCACGCACCAGGAGCTGGG
>JANWZF010000117.1 GCA_025054905.1 Tepidimonas sp. | reverse complement strand
CACATCCTTGACGCGGTCGATGATCTTCAGATGGCCGCTGGCATCGATGAAGCCGGCGTCGCTGGTGTGGTACCAGCCGTCGGCGTCCAGCACTTCGGCGGTGGCTTTCGGGTTCTTGTAGTACTCCTTGAGCAGCCCCGGGGAGCGCACCAGGATTTCGCCCTGCTCCGACAGTTTGATTTCCACCCCCTCGCACGGCACGCCCACCGTGTCGGCGCGCACCTCGTGGTCGGGCTGCAGGCAGACAAACACCGCCGTCTCGGTGGAGCCGTACAGCTGCTTGAGGTTGATGCCAATCGAGCGGTAGAAGGTAAAGAGGTCGGGCCCGATCGCTTCACCCGCGGTGTAAGCCACGCGCAGCCGCGAAAACCCCAGGTTGTTGCGCAGCGGCCCGTAGATCAGCAGGTCCCCCAGCGCGTAGTGCAGGCGCTCGAGCAACCCCACGGGCTGGCCGTCCATCAGCCGTGGGCCGATGCGGCGCGCCACCTCGATGAAGTGGTGAAACAGCCACCGCTTCAGGCGCCCGGCATCTTCCATGCGGATCATCACGCTGGTGAGCATTCCCTCGAAGATGCGCGGCGGCGCGAAATAGTAAGTGGGCCCGATCTCCTTCAGATCGATCATCACCGTGTTGGACGACTCCGGGCAGTTCACCACGTAGCCGCACGCCAGCCACTGGGCGTAGCTGAAGATGTTCTGGCCGATCCACGCCGGCGGCAGGTAGGCCAACACCTCCTCCTCGTGCGTCAGCTTGTCGAAGCGGGCCCCCACCTCGGCGCGGTTGAGCAGCGAATGGTGCGTGTGCACGACGCCTTTGGGGTTGCCGGTGGTGCCGGACGTGAAGAACATCGCCGCCACATCGTCGGGCTGGCCGAGCTCGACTTGCTCGGCAAACCACTCGGGGTGCTCCTGGCAGAACACCGCTCCGGCAGCCTCCACCTCCTTCAGGCCTGCCAGACCCGGGTGGTCGTAATGACGCAACCCGCGCGGGTCATCGAACAGGATGTGCTCCAGCTGCGGGCACTGCGGCCGGATTTCCAGCATCTTGTCGACCTGCTCTTGGTCTTCCACCACCGCGAAACGCACCTCGGCGTTGTTGATCGGGAAGACGCACTCGGCGGCCACGGCATCCTGATACAGCGGCACCGGAATGCCGCCCAGCGCCTGCGTGGCCAGCATGGCCGCATACAGGCTTGGGCGGTTGTTGCCGATGACCACCAGATGTTCGCCACGCTGCAGGCCGAGCTGGTGCAGGCCGGCGGCGATGTGCTGCACGCGCTGCAGCATGCGTTGCCACGAGGTAGTCTGCCAGATGCCAAATTCTTTTTCGCGCATGGCCGGGGCGTCGGGGCGCTCGGCGGCGTGGCGCATCAGCAGGCGCGGAAAGGTCGTGCGCATGGGGTCTCCTCTGCGGGACGTCTCCGCGGGTGGCGGGGGGCGTCCCTTTGAGATTGCACTGTACGCCGGTGTTTGACGTTTTTTTGTCCATAAAAAGACAATCTAGGGTTGTTCCGATCAGGACTTTCCCTAGGTGGCGGTGGGGTTGGCGGGGTGGCGCGCCAAGATCGTGCATTGATGCGTGTCTGCCTCGGTGCCTCCCGATGAGTCCCACCGCCAACCGCTTGCGCCAACGGGCGCGGCCTCTGACCGATGCCGAGCTGGCCTCCATTCCGTGGCTGGCTGGCCTGGAGCCCGCAGCGCGCGAGCGTGCGTGCCAGGCCCTGATGGTCAGTGAGGCCGAGCCTGGCGATTACATTTGTCGCGTCGGCCGCCCGG
>JANWZF010000025.1 GCA_025054905.1 Tepidimonas sp. | reverse complement strand
GGGTGCGCAAAGGTGTACATCGGATAGACGCACCAGCGCGTGCCGGTGTTGTGGTGCGCGGCGTGCTTGATGCGGTAGATCGTGGGGTCGCGCAGGTTGAGGTTGGGGCTGGCCATGTCGATCTTGGCGCGCACCACCATCGACCCGTCGGGGTGCTGGCCCGCCAGCATTTCTTCCCAGCGGCGCAGGCTTTCCTCGATGGGGCGCTCGCGCCACGGACTGGGCGTGCCGGGCTCGGTCAAGGTGCCGCGCGTGGCACGCAGCTGCTCGGGGCTTTGCTCGTCCACGTAGGCGTGGCCGGTTTCGATCAGGTAGCGCGCGGCGCGCGCCATGGTGTCGAAGTAGTCGCTGGCGTAGTAGCGGTGCTCGGTGCCATGCGCGTGCCAGCTCCAGCCGAGCCAGCGCACCGCCTCGACGATGGCATCGACGTATTCCTGTTCTTCCTTTTCGGGGTTGGTATCGTCGAAGCGCAGATGGCACACACCGCCGTATTCCTGCGCCAGGCTGAAATTGATCCAGATGCTCTTGGCATGCCCGATGTGCAGGTAGCCGTTGGGCTCGGGCGGAAAGCGCGTGCGGATGCGGGCCGGGTCGGGTACACCGCGCGCATGGTGATCGGCGTCGCCGGGGCTGCCGCCCCACCGTCGGCCCTGGTGGCGCCCAGCGGCCAGGTCGCGCTCGATGATCTGGCGCAGGAAGTTGCTGCTGCTGGCGAGAGGATGTTCAGGATGGTGCGGTTCGTGCGCGCTCATACATCGGATTGTAGAAGTCCGACTCTCGGACTTGGGCAAGGGGGCTGCTGCTGGGTGAGTGGCTGAAAGCCTCGATGTGCCGCATGTGGCACACGGTTTTGCTTTTACGCATGGTTACAATCGATACGTGCCGGCAACGCCTGTGCCCAAGGATTCGTGCTGCAATGGCCTGCATGGTCAAGTTGCTTCCGTTGCAGGTCTGGATGATGGGCAGGCGATGCATCAAGCGGCGCTCGAACCGCGTGGGGTTGGTGGCCGCAGGGCTGGCCGCGTGGCTGGCGGCAGGGTGGGCGCAAGCTGCCGATGTGGTCTGGTCGATAGGGATTCATCAGCCCGGGGTCAGCATGCACGTCGGTCATGCGCCGCCGCCGAGGGTGGTGGTACCGCTTGCTGCGCCTGCGGTGGTGGTTTGGCCTGCTCCTGTGGTGGTGTCTCCCGCTGCACCGGTTTGGGTGTGGGCGCCGCCACGCCGCAAGCCTCATCACCGGCATTTTCATAGCGATCATGATGCAGTGGAATGGGTGGCGCCGGCTTGGCCGGCTCCCGCTTCACTGCCTGGGCATCCCTTGCCGCGCTGGCGCTAAGGCAGGTTTGTCGGTTGGCACGGCTACACTGGTGCTGTGTCAACTTTAGACTGCCTTGATATTCATGGATCCTTTGCTGCTGCTCAAAGCCGCCCTGATGGGGGTGGTGGAGGGCCTGACCGAATTTTTGCCTGTTTCTTCCACCGGCCATCTGATCCTGGCTGCCGCGCTGCTGGATCTGCCCGATGAGCGCACCAAGGTGTTTGAGGTGGTGATCCAGACAGGCGCGATCCTGGCGGTGGTTGGGATGTACTGGCAGCGTCTGCTGGCGACGCTGCTCGGGCTGCCGCGCGAGCCGCTGGCACAGCGCTTTGCGTTCAACATCGCGCTGGGGTTTTTTCCGGCGGCTTTGGCCGGTTTTTGGTTTATCGGCCCGATCAAGGCTTACCTGTTCAACGCCTGGGTGGTGGCGGCCGGCTTTGTGCTGGGCGGGCTGGTGATGTTGTGGGTGGAGGCGCGGCAGCAGCACGCCAGCGCGCGCATCCATGACCTTGATGCGATCCGCGGCCGCGATGCGCTGGCGGTGGGCTTGATTCAGTGCCTGGCGCTGTTTCCGGGGGTCAGCCGCTCGGGCGCGACCATCATCGGGGCGATGGTGTTGGGTTTTTCGCGTCGCGCGGCCACGGAGTTCAGCTTCTTTCTGGCCATTCCGATGCTGTTCGGTGCGGCAGCCTACGATCTGTACAAGCACCGTGCGCTGCTGAGCGCGGCTGACGTGCCTTTTTTTGCCGTCGGGCTGGCGGTGTCGTTCATCTCGGCCTGGGTGTGCGTCAAGTGGCTGTTGCGCTACGTGGCCAGCCACACGTTCGTGCCGTTTGCGTGGTATCGCATCGGCTTGGGCGTGCTGATTGCGCTCAGCGGTGCGTTGGGCTGGGTGCAGTGGACGCCATGAAAGTGCGCAGCGCGCGGTCGATCGCCTCGGCGGTGGCCTGCGGCAGCTCCATCGGAAAGAGATGTGTGCCGGGCAGAAACTGCAGCCGCGCCGAAGGCTCGCGCCCGCACAGCTTGTGCGTCATCGCCAGGCCGACGCGGCGCAGCTCTTCGGACTGACTGCCGCCGATGAAGGCCACCGGGCAGGCCAGCGGATGGCGGCGCAGCAGCCGGTCGAGGTTGTGCGGCAGCGTGTCGTAGATGGCGGTTTCGACCTCGCGGTCGAACGTCAGCACGCGCTGCAGGCGGCCATCGGGCCCGGGCTCATCATGGGTGCCGTGCGCGATGTAGTCGGCCAGCACCTGCGGATCCCAGCGGGCAAAGGCGCGCTTGTGGCGAAAGTGCGCCAGCGCTTCGTCGGCGCTGGCCCAGCGGTTGCGCCGCTTGCGGCTGATGCGTCCGGGCGAGACAGCTCCGATCAGGCGGGTGTGCTTGGCCGCAGCCAGCGCCCGCGCCTTCCAGCCGCCCAGCACTGGCGAGTCCAGCATCACCACACCGCGCACCGGGCTGCCACCGAGCTGCGGGTGCAGCGCGGCGCACATCAAGCTGAGAAATCCTCCCAGGGAATGGCCGACCAGAAAGAGCGGCTCGCCCTGCGGGCGCACCTGCCCGGTGACAAAGTCGGCCAGCTGACGCACCAGATGGGGCCAGTTGCTGGTGACCGGGTAGCGTGGGTCGTGGCCAAAGCGCTCCAGCGCCTCCACGCGCCAGCCACGCGCGCGCAGCGCGTCGAACAGCACGCGGTAGGTGCCGGCCGGAAAGCTGTTGGCATGCGAAAAGACGATGCAGGGGGCAAGGTTGCTCATGCGCAAGAAAGCCTGGCCAGACGAGGGGGCCCCCCAGGGGATCTGGAGGGTGCATCAAGCGAACGATCGTTCGTTCGATGGTCGAGCGCTATGGTAGCGCCTGCTGCAGCGCCTGGCGCAGGGCACTGTCGCGTTGGGTGCGGCGGCGCAGCGCAGCGCGCAGTGTGGCCGCGCCGCCCGGCAGCACGAGCGTCAGTTGCCGTCGGGCGCGTGTGATGCCGGTGTAGAGCAGTTCGCGGGTCAACAGCGGGTGATCCGCATCGGGGGGCAGCACCAGCACGACGTGGTCGAATTCACTGCCTTGGGCTTTGTGGACGGTCAGCGCCCAGGCGCTGCGGGTGTCGGCGAGCTGGCCGGCGATCACCCAGCGCACGCCGTCAGGCTGTTCCGGGGCGGGCAGGGCGAGGCGCCAGCGCAGCCCCCCGTCGTGGCGCCGCAGCGCTAGCAGCAGACCGAGGTCGCCGTTCATGATGCCCAGGCGGGGCTGGTTGCGCGTGACCAGCAGGGGCTGGCCGCTGCGGCCATGCGGGCTGCTGAGGGCGCCGGGGGCCAGCCGGGCGGCTTCGGTTTGCAGGCGCGCATCCAGTCCTTCGACGCCCCAGGGGCCGCGGCGCAACGCGGCCAGCACCTGCAGCCGCGCCTGCCCGCTCAGCAGCCCGGCGGCCCAGGCACCGCGCGCCGTGGCCGTGTCGTCCGTGGGCGGATCCTGGGCGGCTTGCAACCACGGGGCCTGCGCCTGCTGCCACGCGGGCAGCCACGCGTGGCCAGCCTCAGGGCCCAGATGCACCTGGACCTGGTCGTTGGGCGCTTGCAGCAGGGCTTGCACAGCGTCTTCGTCGCCGTCGCGCACGGCTGTTGCCCACTGGCCGATGGCGCCGCCCGCATCGAAGCGATGGCTGCGGCGCAGCATGGCAACGGCCTGATCCAGCACGTCGCCTGCTTCGCTGATCCAGGCAGCCGCCGGCGCCTGGCCGGTGGCGGCGCTGAGCCAGGCGGCCGTGTCGCGGTGCCAGCGGCCCTGCGCCGCGTGCGCGCACAGTTCGGCCAGCACGGCGCCCGCCTGCACCGAGGCGAGCTGGTCGCGGTCGCCGAGCAGGATCAGGCGCGCCTGGGCAGGCAGCGCGCGCAGCAGCGCGTGCAGCAGCTCCAGGTCGAGCATCGAGGCTTCGTCGACCACCAGGGCGTCCAGCGGCAGCGGCTGGCGGTCGTCGTGACGCGCGCCGGTGCCGTCGGGGCGCTGGCCCAGCAGCGCATGCACGGTGAGGGCCCGCTGCGGCAGGTGTGGCTGCAGCGCTGGCCACGGCAGCGGCAGCGGCCGCGAGGCGAGCTGCTGCCACGCCAGGCCCAAGGCCGCGCTCAAGCGCGCAGCGGCCTTGCCGGTGGGGGCGGCCAATCCGAGGGCCAGCGGCGCCCCACCGCGCTGCAGCGCCAGACCCTGCAGCAGCGTCAGCA
>JANWZF010000013.1 GCA_025054905.1 Tepidimonas sp. | reverse complement strand
CGCTGGCCGCAGCCACCACCGCCCCCCAAGCGTAGCGTCGGGATTGCCGGCGAACGTGGGCCGCGCTGCCGCACGGACGCGACAGGGCTTAGCCTCGTGCCTTGGACGCCGCTTTGAGGGCCTGGTACGCCGGTCGGGCGTGGCAGCGTTGCAGCCAGTCGTGCACGCGCGGGAAGGCGTGCATCAGCTCGTGCGACGGCCGCGCCCAGTTGGCCACGCACGCCACGCAAAGATCGGCGATCGTGAAGCGCGCCGCAGCCAGATAGCCATGCCCCTGCGCGGCGCGCTCGCCCAGCTGGTCTTCCAACACCCGCAGCGGCACACGCAAACGCTTTTCGGCCGCGGCGAGCTTGTCGGCGTCGCGCCGCTCAGGCGGCAGGCCCAGGCGGTGCATCAGCACGGTCAGCGCATCGGCTTCCAGTTCGGTGACCGCCCAGAAGGCCCAGCGCAGCGCCTGGGCCTCTTCGCCCGGGTTGGCTGGCGCGAGATCCTGGCCATCGCCCCGGCCATGATGACGCGCCAGATACAGCGCGCACGCCATCGACTCCCACACCACCACCCGGCCTTCGGGCCGCTCGTCCACCAACACCGGAATGTGGCCGTTGGGATTGAGCGCCAGAAATTCAGGCGTGCGCGTGGCCCCACCCTGATAAGGCGTCGGCACATGGGTGTAGGGCACCCCGAGCTCCTCAGCCGTCCACAGCGGCCGCACCGCACGCGAAGCAAAAATCCCGTAAATCGTCAGCGCCATCGGCTTCTCCTGTCGGCCCCACCTGCCGCCCCACGTGCGCGCGTGCGAGCGCCCAAGCCAGCTCGCGATGATGCCAGAGCGGCCGCTGGCAACGCGCAGCTTCGCCGCCGGGCGCCCCGGGACCGCCCCCCGATCCCTGTTACGGCACGCCCAGCCACTCGCAAAGCTCAAGCAGATGGCTGACCTGCACGTGCGGCCGCTCCTCGGGCTGGATGGACACCCCATCGGCGTGCAGCGCGCGCGCCAGGTCTTCGCCACCACAAGCACAGCCTTTCGGGGCCAGGGCCTGCTGCCAGTCATGCCCGCGCCGGTTGACCCACGCCGCTTGCAGACCGGCCCGGCGCGCCCCGACCACGTCCAGCAAGGCATCGTCGCCGACGTGCAACACGTGCTGCACCGCCACGCCAGCGGCCTCGACGGCCCGCCGGTAGATGCCCGGATGCGGCTTGGCCACGCCTGCCTCGCGCGCGCCGACATGGGCCACAAAATAATCCCCGAGGCCGACGCGGCGCACGTCGGCATTGCCGTTGGAGACCGCCACCAACGGCCAGCGGGCGGCCAGCCGCTGCAGCGCCGGCTCCACGTCCGGGTACAGCTCGACGCGCTGGCGCTCGGCAAAGAAAACCTCAAACGCCGGCTCGGCCAGCGCCGGATCATCGCCGCAGGCCCGCAACGCCACGCGGATGGCCTCACGGCGCAGGAACGTCAGGTCGTGGTGGCGGTCCGGATGATCGCGCTGCACCCCGACGCGCACCGCACGCGCCCAGGCACGGTCGCGCAGCCGCGCAGCCGTGGCCGGGGCGTGCTGCGCCAGCCAGTCCTGCAGCGCGGCCTCGGCGCGCTCGATCGTCGGCCGCATCGGCCACAGCGTGTCATCCAGATCCAGGGTCAAGGCCCGCAGGCCGGCAACATCGATCATCGTGCGCCAGAATACCATCATGAGCATGCGCCCCGAACCCGCCTACACGCATGGGCAACCGGCCCGCACGGGCATCCTGTGGATCAACCTGGGCACGCCGGCCGAGCCGACCCCCGCGGCGCTGCGGCGCTACCTTGGCCAGTTTCTGAGCGATCCGCGTGTCGTCGAACTGCCGCGCGCGCTGTGGTGGCCGATCCTGCACGGCGTCATCCTGAACGTGCGGCCGCGCAAGTCGGCGGCCAAGTACGCCACCATCTGGACACCGGAAGGCTCGCCGCTGAAGGTGTGGACCGAGCGGCAGGCCAAGCTGCTGCAGGGGCTGCTGGGCGAGCGTGGCCACCAGGTCCTGGTGCGCTGGGCGATGCGATACGGGCAGCCCTCGATCGCGGCCGAGCTGGACGCGCTCAAAGCCGCCGGCTGCACGCGCATCCTGATCCTGCCGGCCTACCCGCAGTATTGCGCTGCCACCACCGCCAGCGCCTTCGACGAGGTGTGGCGCTGGGCCGGCGGGCTGCGCTGGGTGCCGGAGCTGCGCCTGGTCAACCACTACCACGACGACGCTGGCTACATCGCCGCGCTGGCCGCGCGCATCCGCACGCACTGGGCCAAGCACGGCCGGCCCGAGCGGCTGGTGATGAGCTTTCACGGCATGCCCGCACGCACGCTGCAACGCGGCGACCCTTACCACTGCGAATGCCACAAGACCGCCCGCCTGCTGGCCGAGGCGCTGGAGCTGCCGCGCGAACAGGCTGTCGTGACCTTCCAGTCCCGCTTTGGCAAGGCGGCGTGGCTGCAGCCCTACACCGAGCCGACGCTGGTGGAACTCGCCCGCCAGGGCGTCGGCCGGGTCGATGTCGTCTGCCCGGGCTTCACCGCCGACTGCATCGAAACGCTGGAGGAAATCGACCAGGAAGCGCGCGCGGCGTTTCTGACCGCCGGTGGCCGCGAATTCCACTACATCCCGTGCCTCAATGACGACCTCGGGTGGCTGCGCGCGCTGGCCGACCTCGCCGAGCGGCACCTGAGCGGCTGGCCCACGCGCATGCCGCACGATGCCGCTGCCGCCGAAGCCACGCGCCAACGCGCGCGGGCGTTGGGTGCAGCGGCGTAAAGACAGACCGTGCACGCTGCCCTTGCGAGACGACCGATGGCGCGCACCCCCAAGCCTTCTGCAACCGCCGCCGACGATCCCCCCAGCCGTATCCGCCTGGACAAATGGCTGTGGGCGGCGCGCTTGTACAAAACGCGCGCGCTGGCGGCCGAGGCCATCGAGCGTGGCCGCGTGCGGGTCAACGGCATCGTGGCCAAAGCCAGCCGCGAGCCGCATCCAGGCGATGTGATCGAACTGCGCACCGGCGAGGTCATGCGCACGGTGGTGGTGCGCGCCTTGAGCGCCGTGCGCGGCCCGGCCCCGCAGGCCGCGCTGCTGTACGAAGAAACGCCCGAATCGATCGCCGCGCGCGAGCGGTACGCGCAGCTGCGTCGCCTGGCGCCCGAGCCTGCCGCCAGCCTCACCCAGGGGCGGCCCACCAAGCGCGACCGGCGCGCCCTGCAGCGCTGGCACGACGCGGGCAGCCCGCCACCATGGAACGCACGCTGGAGTGCGA
>JANWZF010000329.1 GCA_025054905.1 Tepidimonas sp. | reverse complement strand
AGCGGCGCCGGCAGCGCGTGCCGCCACCGCGGCTGTACCAGGTGGTGCTGCTCAACGACGATTTCACGCCGATGGAATTCGTCGTGCGTGTGTTGCAGGAGTTTTTCCACAAGGACCGCGAGACGGCCACGCAGATCATGTTGAGGGTGCATGTCCACGGCCGCGGGGTGTGTGGCGTGTACTCGCGCGATGTGGCCACCACCAAGGTCGAACAGGTCACGCAAGCGGCGCGCGCTGCCGGTCATCCGCTGCAGTGCATCGCCGAGCCGGTTGAATCTTGATGATGTGGCCCCATGTTGTAAGCTCATCCAGCGGATGCACCCTGCGCCAGCAGCGGCCGCACGCGTATCGTCAGTGAAGGAAGTGCCCCATGATCGCCCAGGAACTTGAAGTCAGCCTCCATATGGCCTTCGTCGAGGCGCGGCAGCAGCGGCACGAGTTCATCACCGTCGAGCACCTGCTGCTGGCGCTGCTGGACAACCCGAGCGCCGCCGAAGTGCTGCGCGCCTGCAACGCCAACATCGAAGAGCTGCGCAAGCAGCTGACCACCTTCATCAAGGACAACACGCCCACGGTGGCCGGCACCGAAGAGGTGGACACGCAGCCGACGCTGGGCTTTCAGCGCGTCATCCAGCGCGCCATCATGCACGTGCAGTCCACCGGCAACGGCAAGAAAGAGGTCACCGGTGCCAATGTGCTGGTGGCGATCTTTGGTGAAAAGGATTCACACGCCGTGTACTACCTGCACCAGCAGGGCATCACGCGGCTGGATGTGGTCAACTACATCGCGCATGGCATCCGCAAGGGCGAGTCGCCCGAGCCGGCCAAGGCCAGCGACAGCGCGTCGGAGCACGACGAAGGGGGCAACGAAGCGCGCCCGGGCGAAAAGGCTTCGGTGCTGGAGCAGTTCACGCAAAACCTCAACCAGGCCGCCCGCGAAGGGCGCATCGATCCGTTGATCGGGCGTGAAGCCGAGGTCGAGCGCGTCATCCAGGTGCTGTGCCGCCGGCGCAAAAACAACCCGCTGCTGGTGGGCGAAGCGGGCGTGGGCAAGACCGCCATCGCCGAGGGGCTGGCCTGGCGCATCGTGCAAAAAGAGGTCCCTGAAGTGCTGGCCGATGCCACCGTCTACGCGCTGGACATGGGCGCGCTGCTGGCGGGCACCAAGTACCGGGGGGATTTCGAGCAGCGCCTCAAGGGCGTGCTGAAGGCGCTGAAGGACAAGCCGGGCGCGATCCTGTTCATCGACGAGATCCACACGCTGATCGGCGCCGGCGCGGCCTCCGGCGGCACGCTGGATGCGTCCAACCTGCTCAAGCCGGCGCTGTCCAGCGGCCAGCTCAAGTGCATCGGCGCCACCACGTTCACCGAGTACCGCGGGATTTTCGAGAAGGATGCGGCGCTGTCGCGGCGCTTCCAGAAGATCGACGTCGTCGAGCCGACGGTGGAGCAGACGGTGGAGATCCTCAAGGGCCTGAAGTCGCGCTTCGAGGCGCACCACGGGGTCAAGTACGCCACCGCGGCGCTGCAGGCCGCAGCCGAGCTGTCGGCCAAGTACATCAACGACCGCCATCTGCCGGACAAGGCGATCGACGTCATCGACGAGGCCGGCGCGGCGCAGCGCGTGGCTCCGCCGTCCAAGCGCAAGAAAACCATCGGCAAGGCCGAGATCGAGGAGATCGTGGCCAAGATCGCGCGCATCCCACCGGCCAGCGTCTCCAGCGACGATCGCAGCAAGCTGCAGAACCTGGAGCGTGATCTGAAGGCCGTGGTGTTCGGGCAGGACCAGGCGCTGGAGGTGCTGGCCTCGGCGGTCAAGATGGCGCGTTCGGGCCTGGGCAAGCCCGACAAGCCCATCGGCGCCTTCCTGTTCAGTGGCCCCACGGGCGTGGGCAAAACCGAAGCCGCCAAGCAGCTGGCCTACATTCTGGGCATCGAACTGGTGCGCTTCGACATGTCCGAGTACATGGAGCGCCATGCGGTCAGCCGTCTGATCGGCGCGCCGCCGGGTTATGTCGGTTTCGACCAGGGCGGGTTGCTGACCGAGGCCATCACCAAGAAGCCGCACTGTGTGCTGCTGCTCGACGAGATCGAAAAAGCGCACCCGGACATCTTCAACGTGCTGCTGCAGGTGATGGACCACGGCACGCTGACCGACAACAACGGGCGCAAGGCCGATTTCCGCAACGTCATCATCATCATGACGACCAACGCCGGCGCCGAGACGATGCAGAAGGCCACCATCGGCTTTACGACGCAGCGGCAGGCCGGCGACGAAATGGCCGACATCAAGCGTCTGTTCACGCCGGAATTCCGCAACCGGCTCGACGCCATCGTCAGCTTCAAGCCGCTGGATGAGCAGGTCATCCTGCGCGTGGTGGACAAGTTCCTGCTGCAGCTGGAGCAGCAGCTGGCCGAGAAGAAGGTGGAGGTCACCTTCACCGATGCGCTGCGCAGGCACCTGGCCAAGAAGGGGTTCGATCCGCTGATGGGCGCGCGGCCGATGCAGCGCCTGATTCAGGACACGATCCGCCGCGCGCTGGCCGACGAGCTGCTGTTTGGCCGCCTGGTGGATGGCGGGCGGCTGACGGTGGATATCGAGACGCCCGAAGGCGGCGGCGAGCCGCAGGTCAAGCTCGACATCCAGCCGCTGCCGAAGAAGGACCGCAAGGCCGAGCCCGCCGAGCCGGAAGAAGCCACGACTGACTGAGCGGCCGTCACTGCCGTCGGGGCTCACGGTGCCCCGGTGGCTTAGGCGGGCAGGGCGCCCTCGCGTTGCAGCAGTGCGCGTTTGCGCGCCAGCCCCCAACGGTAGCCGCTCAGGCTGCCATCGGAGCCCACCACGCGGTGGCATGGGATCAGCACGGCCAGCGGGTTGGCGGCGCAGGCCCGGGCGACGGCGCGGGCGGCGGTCGGCTGGCCGAGCCGGGCCGCCAGCGCCTGGTAGCTGATCGTCACCCCGCGCGGCAGCGCGCGCAGGCCCGCCCAGACGCGATGCTGAAACGCCGTACCCGCCGGCGCCAGGGGCGGCAGCGGCCGGTCATGCGGCAGCTCGTCGTCCAGGCAAGCTTGCACCGCCTCGATCCAGGACTCGGGTGGGCCCCGGTCCAGCCAGCGTATGCGGGGGTGCCGGGTTGGCCACTCGGCCCACAGACCGCTCGGGTCATCCCCCAAGGCCAGCCACTGCAGCCCATCTCGCCCTGCCACCAGCAGCGCGGCGCCCAGGGCGCAGCGCAGTTCCACCGCCGCGTAGCATTCGTTCATCGTCATGGCTGGACTCTAACACCGGGGCCGGCCCGGTGCCGGTTACGATGCGGGGCACGATGAGCGCAGCCGCGGTGCAGACCTTTTTCTGGCATGACTACGAGACGTTTGGGCGCGACCCCCGGCGCGACCGCCCGGCGCAGTTTGCGGGCCTGCGCACCGACGCCGAGCTCCATGAACTGGGGGAGCCGCTGGTGCTGTACTGTCAGCCCAGCGCCGATGCGCTGCCCGACCCGTGGAGCTGCGTGCTGACGGGCATCACGCCACAGCAATGCCAGCGGGAAGGTGTGCCCGAGCGGGTCTTTGCCGAACGTATCCACGCCGAGCTGGCGCGGCCCGGCACGATCGGGGTGGGCTACAACTCGATGCGCTTCGACGACGAGTTCACCCGCCACCTGTTCTGGCGCAGCCTGCTCGACCCGTATGGGCGCGAGTGGCGCGACGGTTGTGGACGCTGGGATCTGCTGGACGTGATGCGTGCGGCCTGGGCGCTGCGGCCCGAGGGCATCGAGTGGCCCCGGCGCGACGATGGCCAGGTCAGCCTGAAGTTGGAGCATCTCAGCGCGGCCAATGGATTGGCGCACGAGCACGCGCACGATGCGCTGTCGGATGTGCGCGCCACGATCGCGCTGGCGCGGCTGCTGCGCGCGCGCCAGCCGCGGCTGTATGCGTTCGCGCTGCAGCTGCGCCAGCGCGAGCG
>JANWZF010000323.1 GCA_025054905.1 Tepidimonas sp. | reverse complement strand
CCGGGTGCCGGAGCCGCCGGCGAGGATGATGCCTTTGCGCATGAGCCAAGCATGAAAAAGGGACCGCAGTCCCAAAAGGGATTGCGGCCCAATAGGGGAAGGGATATCCGAAGCTAGCCGCAGCTCAGAGATCGGAGCCTGGCTTGCGTACCAAGCGTTTGACCTCTAGATCCATCGGCAGGGTGTAATCATACCCGCGAAGGATCTGTCCCGTGTCGGTGCGCACCAGCTTGATCGTGACAAACACAAAGTTGCCCGCTACGGAGTAGGTACCGACGAGCACCGCACGCGCGTGGTGGGTGCGGGCGATGTCTTTGATCTCGCGCGAAAGCAGAAGCTCGCCAGTCTGTTCGCGCACAAAAACATCCCCGCGCAACTTCATCTCGCGCACGTCGACCCCTGCAGCGGCAATCGCCGAGGCATACTGCTCCGACAGCGTGCGCCCCAAGGGGGACGACACCCGCAAATCGTTGACGTCGACCACGGTCGCGACGAGCAGCGGCCCGATCTCCAAGGGGGGCAGCCCTGCCACGAGCTGCTGCGCCGCCTCGCGGTTGGCCTTGATGAAAGGTTGCGCGGCGGCCTGCTCGTACGTGGGCACGGCCGGCGCCTGCGGCGACGTGGAGCATCCGGACAGTGCCATCAGCACGACTGACACTGTCACGGACGAAGAAACGAGGGTCGAGAACCTCATTGCGACACCACCTTGAATTCACGGGCTGGCACGGACCGTGGGGGCTGGCGGAACAGCCCAACGTCCCGGTCTTCCACGTAGTACACATTCGTTTGGCGCACGACGTGCCGTTCCCCCTGCATCAGGGCGAGTGTGAGCACAAGCTCCGTATGGGTCGGGCCACCGCTGTACTGGCTGCGCCCCCAATCGGCCAAAGCCGCATACCCCAACCCGCCGACCAGCGCGGCATCCTGATGGGCATGAACCCCCAGATAGTGCGCCACGTACACACCCGCGGTCAATGCCGTGAACAGCCCGGGGATCAGATGGGGGCGTTCGCTGTCGTGCCGTACAAGTTGGGCCTGGATGTATAAGGTCTGCGCTGCGTCGGAGCTCTCGACCACCTGGACGCCGCTGGCACTCAGGTGAGTCACCAACATCTCACGGAAGACTCGGTCAAAGGTACTTGGGTTATCCGGCAACACCACACGCAGGGTCTCAACCCGCCCACCATGGCTTCCCATCCGCTCCAATAGGGAGACGGCCGCATGCTGTGCGACGATGTCCCAATGCCCCGCAGATCGCACTTTTTTTTGCGCGGTGTACGGAAAATTCTCAGAAACGGGAATCGGAGCGTGACTACAGCCAGCCAGCACCATCGCGAGCGCGCCAGCAGTCAGTATTGTCCACCGGGACGGATACACGTTCGTCCTCCTCTTGAAGGGCTTTGTTTGCATGACTATGTTTGACGGTAACAGGGTCAACCGCACCGGTCAACCCCTTGCGCCGGCCAAGTCGGCTGTTAGTGGTGGCAGGGCAACGCTTTGCAACCAGCGCTGCACGCCCCAGCGCCAGTCGGGCAGCTGCAGGCCAAAGACGAGCTGCAGCCGGGTGGTATCCAGCCGGCCGTTGCGCGGGCGCAGCGCTGGGGTGGGGTAAGCCTCGGTGGGCACCGGTTCGATGGCGGTGGTGCGCCAACCGGCCTCGGGCCACTGCTGCTGCGCCAGCTGCCACAGCCAGCTCGCGTAGCCGTGCCAGGTGGTGGCCCCGGTCGCCGCCAGATGGTAGGTGCCCACCAGCGTGGCCGCTTGCGGTTCGCGCAGCAGCCGGCCCAGCATCTGGGCCGTGACGTCGGCGATCAGGTCAGCGCCGGTGGGGGCGCCCCACTGGTCGTCGACCACCGTCAGGCGCTCGCGCTCGCGCATCAACCGCAGCAGGGTGCGGGCGAAGTTGCCGCCACGCACGCCGTAGACCCACTGGGTACGCAGAATCAGGTGGCGGCAGCCGCTGGCCCGGATGGCCTGCTCGCCGGCCAGCTTGCTGCGCCCATAGACATTGAGCGGTGCGGCCATGTCCTCCTCGCGCCAGGGCCGCTGGCCGTGGCCGTCAAACACGTAGTCGGTGCTGTAGTGCACCAGCCAGGCACCGATGCGGGCGGCCGCCTCGGCCAGGGCCGCCGGTGCCTCGGCGTTGATGAGGTGAGCCCGTTGCGGCTCGCGCTCGGCCTGATCGACCGCCGTGTAGGCCGCCGCGTTGACGATGACCGCCGGGCGCAGCGCTTCGATCGTGCGGCGCAGGCCGTCCGGATCCTGCAGGTCGCCCACCAGCCTGCCTGCGGCGGGATGGTCCAGACCATGGCGATCCAGGGCCACCAGCTCACCCAGCGGCTGCAGCGCGCGCTGCAGCTCCCAGCCGACCTGGCCGTTTTTGCCCAGCAGCAGCAGGCGCACCGCGCTCATGCCATGCTCGCGCCGTACTGACGCGCCAGCCAATCGCGGTAGGCCCCGCTCTGGCAGCGCTGCACCCACTGCGGGTGCGCGAGGTACCACTGCACGGTTTTGCGGATGCCGGTGTCGAACGTTTCAGCCGGGCGCCAGCCCAGCTCGCGCTCGATCTTGCGCGCATCGATCGCGTAGCGCCGGTCATGGCCTGGACGGTCGGGCACGTGGGTGATGAGTTCGGCGTAGCGCTGGATCGGCCGGCCGGTGCGGGCGTCGACCACGCCGCGCTGCGGCGCCGGGGCCAGCTCATCGAGCAGCGCGCACAGGGTTTGCACCACGTCGAGGTTGGTCTTTTCCTGGCCACCGCCAATGTTGTACGTCTGCCCCGGGCGACCTGCGGCCAGCACACGCTGCAGTGCCCGGCAGTGGTCGCGCACGTAGAGCCAGTCGCGCACCTGCTGTCCGTCGCCGTACACCGGCAGAGGCTTGCCTTGCAGCGCGTGGACGATCATCAACGGAATGAGCTTTTCCGGGAAGTGATAGGGCCCGTAATTGTTCGAGCAGTGCGTGGTCAGCGTAGGCAGCCCATAGGTGTGGTGCCAGGCGCGCACCAGATGGTCGCTGGCAGCCTTGCTGGCGCTGTAGGGGCTGTTGGGCTCGTAGGGGTCGCTTTCGGCGAAGGCGGGCTCCTGTGGCGCCAGCGTGCCATAGACCTCGTCGGTGCTGACGTGCAAAAAACGGAAGGACGCGCGTTCGTCCTGCGGCAGCGTGCTCCAGTAGGCGCGCACCTCCTCCAGCAACCGGAAGGTACCGACCACGTTGGTCTGGATGAAGTCCTCCGGGCCGTGGATCGAGCGATCGACGTGGCTTTCGGCGGCAAAGTTCAGCACCGCACGCGGGCGATGGCGCTCAAGCAAGCGCCGCACCAGCGCGCGGTCGCCCATGTCGCCGTGAACAAACACGTGGCGTGCGTCGCCCTGCACCTCGGTCAGATTGTCC
>JANWZF010000239.1 GCA_025054905.1 Tepidimonas sp. | reverse complement strand
CGCCACACGGGCGATCTCCTCACGCAGGGCCTGCTCGACGCGCTGCGGGTCCACGCCCGGACGCAACGTGGCCGACACCAGAAACAGCTGCGGCCCGCGGCCAGCCAGACCGTAACTGGCTCCGACCTCGTCGGCCAGGCGCTGCGCTTCGGGGCGGCGCACCAGCGCCCGCTCCAGCCGGGCCGCGCTGTGGCCATCCAGCACCCCGGCCAGCAACGCCAGGGCCAGCGCATCGCGCGCGGCCTCGCTGTCATCCTGCGGCTGGGCCAGCTGCGGCACACGCCAGCCCAGCAGCACCGACGGCTGGCGCACCCGGGCATCGCGCCAGACCAGTCGGCGCGGGCCACGCTGCTCGGGCTCGGCCTGCGGCAGCCTTGCCGGCAGCACCCGCGCCGGCAAGGCGCCGAACGACTCCTCAGCCCAGCGCAGCACCTGCTCGGGCTGCACATCCCCCACCACCACCAGCGCGGCGTTGTTGGGCGCGTACCAGCGCTGGTAAAACGCCCGCACGGTGTCGGCCTGCAGCGACTCCAGATGGGTCATCCAGCCGATGATCGGGCGACGGTACGGATGGACCTGCAGCGCGGTGGCCATGAACTGCTCGTAAAACTGCGCCTGCGGCTCCTCCTCGATGCGCTGGCGCCGTTCCTCGCGGATAACGGCCAGCTCGCGCTGCAGCGCCTCGGCACTCCAGGCGTTGCGCGCGAAGCGCTCGGCCTCCAGCCGCATCGCCTCGCGCAGCGCGGCGGCGGGCACCTGCACGTGGTAGGCGGTCGCGTCGCGCGAGGTGAAGGCATTGTCGCGTCCGCCCAGCGCGGCGATGCGACGCGAATACTCGCCTTCGGCCAGCGTCGGCGTGCCCTTGAACATCATGTGCTCCAGCACATGGGCCACCCCGGCTTCACGGTCGGTCTCATCCACCGCGCCCACGCGCAGCCACAGCATCTGCACCGCGGTGGGCGCGCGCCGGTCCACCTGCACGATCACCGTCAGGCCGTTGGCCAACGTGGCCACGTGCGGCCGCTCGGCCCCCACGGCGTCGGCCACCGCCCGGCTGGCCGGCCCACCGGACGCCCCCCGCGATGAGTCCGGTTGCGCCATGGCCACCGGCGACGCCGCCGCCAGCAACCACACCAGCGCCCAGCGCAGCCCGCGGCGGCAGCGGGCGCGATTCGGTAACGGGTTCGAAGCTTTCATAGAATGGCAACCGATTCTAGGCAGTGCCCAAACTATGTTTCGATTTTTGAAGGAAAAGTTCTTCGGGGCCGGACGCGCTGCGACCCCGGCGGCCGAAGCCGCCGCACCGCCACCGTCCGACCTGCCCCCTGGTGCGGCAGCCCCGGCGCCCCCGCAGCCGTCGCCTGCGGGGGGCGCGGAGCGCCAACCCTGTCCTGCACCGTTGGCGTCGGTGGCCTCAGCGCCTGGCCAGGCCAGCGCCGCCACACGCCAGGGCTGGTTGAACCGACTGCGCGAGGGCCTGAAAAAAACCGGCTCCAGCCTGAGCGCGGTGTTTGGCGGCACGCGCATCGATGAGACACTGTACGAGGAACTGGAAGCCGCGCTGCTGCTGGCCGATGCCGGCGCAGCGGCCACCCAGGCGCTGCTGGACGACCTCAAGCGCCGCGTGCGCGAGGCGCGCGCCAGCGAGCCGGCGCAGGTGCGCGCGCTGCTGGCCGAGGCCATCGCCGAGTGGCTGCAGCCGCTGCAAAAGGCACTGGAGGTCGGCGCGCAGCCCGACGGGCCAACGGTGTGGATGGTGGCCGGCGTCAACGGTGCTGGCAAAACCACCACGATCGGCAAACTCACCTGGCACCTGGCGCAGCATGGCGCCACCGTGCTGCTGGCCGCCGCCGATACCTTCCGCGCCGCGGCCCGCGAGCAGCTCGGCGCGTGGGCCGAGCGCAACGGCGTGGACATCGTCGCGCAGGCCGGCGGCGATCCGGCGGCGGTGGCCTTCGATGCCGTCAGTGCTGGCCGCGCCCGCGGCAAGGATGTGGTGATCGTAGACACCGCCGGGCGGCTGCCGACCCAGCTGCACCTGATGGAGGAGCTGCGCAAGGTCAAGCGCGTGCTGGCCAAGGCCGACCCGAGCGCTCCGCACGAGGTGCTGCTGGTGCTGGATGGCAACACCGGCCAGAATGCGCTGGCGCAGGTCAAGGCTTTCGACGCCGCGCTGGGGCTGACCGGCCTGATCGTCACCAAGCTCGACGGCACCGCCAAGGGCGGGGTGCTGTGCGCCATCGCTCAGTGGGCCCGAGAGCAGGGCCGCACGCTGCCGGTGTATTTCATCGGGGTGGGCGAAAAGCTGGAGGATCTGCAACCGTTCGATGCGCGCGAATTTGCGCAGGCCCTGCTGAGCTGAGAGAAGGACCGCCGCGCTAGCATAAACCCTGATGTGCAATATCAGTCAATCGTGATACACCTAACGGTGCTGTCACCGAGCTCATGACACCAACCCCACGAGGAGCACACCCCCCATGAACCGAACGACGCGACAAGCCCTCGGCGCCGTGCTGTTGGCGGCGGCCTTCAGCGCTCACGCCCAGGTTGACCAGGTCAAGGTCTGGGCCGCGGCATGCGCCAACTGCCACGGCACCAACGGCCACGCCCAGCCTGGCATGGAAGCCCTGGCCGGCAAGAACGCCGACGACATGACCAAGACGCTGCTGGACTTCAAGGCTGGCCGCAAGCCCGCCACCATCATGCACCAGCTCGCCAAGGGTTACACCGACGACGAGCTGCGCGCCATCGCCGCCTATTTCGCCGCCCAGAAGAAGCCTTGAACCGAGGGAACACTCCGCCATGATGCAACGTCGCCAATTCGTTTCCACCGTCGCGGCCGGCTCGGCCCTCGGATCGCTCGGCTTGCTGTCGGGCTGCGCCACCCCAGGCGGCGGCAGCGGCCCGCAGGTCGTCGTCATCGGGGGCGGCTATGGTGGTGCCACGGCCGCCAAGTACACGCGCCTGTTCTCCGAAGGCAAGGTGCAGGTCACGCTGATCGAGCCCAACCCGGCCTTCGTCTCGTGCCCGATCTCCAACCTGGTCATCGGCGGCATCAAGCAGATGAGCGACATCACGGTGCCGTACGACAACCTGGAAAAGCGCCACGGCGTCAAGGTCATCCGCGACCGCGCCACGGCGGTGGATCCGGACAAGCGCATCGTCCGGCTGGCCGGCGGCGGTGAGGTCAAGTACGACCGTCTGATCGTCTCGCCCGGCATCGACTTCATGTGGGAAACCCTGCCCGGCATGAACCGCCCTGGTGCTCAGGACAAGGTGCTGCACGCCTGGAAAGCCGGCCCGCAGACGGTGGCGCTGCGCAGGCAGCTGGAAGCCATGCCCGACGGCGGCGTCTATGCGCTGTCGATTCCGCTGGCGCCATACCGCTGCCCGCCCGGCCCGTACGAGCGCGCCTGCATGGTCGCGCACTACTTCAAGAAGGCCAAGCCCAAGAGCAAGGTCATCATCTTTGACGCCAACGACGACGTCACCTCCAAGCCGGCGCTGTTCAAGAAAGCCTGGGAAGAGCACTACAAGGGCATCCTGGAATACCGTCCGAAGCAGCGCGTCGTGGATGTCGATGCGGCCACCAACACGCTGAAGTTCGAATTCGGCGACGACGTCAAGGCCGACGTGCTCAACGTGCTGCCCACGATGCGCGCCGGCGACATCGCGGTGCAGATGGGCATGGCCACCGCCAACAAGCGCTGGTGTGAGGTCGATTTCCTGACCTTCGAATCGGTCGCGGTCAAGAACGTGCACGTCCTGGGCGACTCGATCCAGATCGCACCGGCCATGCCCAAGTCGGGCCACATGGCCAACCAGCACGGCAAGACCTGCGCCGCCGCGGTGGTCAATCTGCTGCTGGGCAAGGAGCCGCCCAAGCAGCCGCTGTACGCCAACACCTGCTACAGCTTCGTCACCGACGAGGACGTGGTGCACGTGGCCAGCGTGCACCGCTACGACCCGGAGAAAAAGACCATGCTGACGGTGCCGGGCTCCGGCGGCGTGTCGGCCCGCGCCAGCGAGCTGGAAGGCCGCTACGCGCTGGCCTGGGCGCGCAACATCTGGGCCGATACGCTGGCGTAAACCCCAGGGCCGCGACCTCTGTTGCCGGGCACGCGGGCGGCGCTGATCCACGGGCGCAGCCTGCCAACCGCAGCGGCAACAGGGGTTTTTTCCTGGGGTCAATATCGGTGTATGAGCATTTGCTGACATAAAGACCTTTCCTTACGATGCGTCGTGCCATGAAAGCCTCTGCCAAGTTTTTCCTGCGCCGCTGGCTGTCCGTGACGGTGGCCGCTGCCAGCGCGCTGGTGCTGACCCAGCCTGCCTGGGCTCAGGCCGACGAAGCGCGTGCGCGCAAAATCGCCAACGGCACCTGCTTCATGTGCCACGGCGAAAACGGTGAGTCCACCAGCGAAATCTTTCCGCGCCTGGCGGGCCAAAACGCCGAGTACCTGGCCAAGCAGCTCAAAGCGTTCAAGAGCGGGGAACGCAAGAGCACTGCGATGGCCGAGATGGTGGCCAAGCTGAGCGACGATGAAATGCTGGCGCTGGGCCGCTACTACGAAAAGCTGCCCACCGTGCGCGAGGAGGCCAAGGACCCGCAACTGGCACTGGTGGGCAAATACCTCTACCACAACGGCAACAAGTTCAGCGGTGTGCCGGCTTGTGCGGCCTGCCACGGCGCCGATGGTCACGGCGCGGCCAACCTGCCCCGCCTGAGCGGCCAGCTATCCAGCTATCTGTTCACGCAGCTCAAGCAGTTCAACAAGCGCCAGCGCACCAACGACAACGTGGTGATGCACACCGTGGCCGAAAAGATGACCGAGCTCGAAATGGCGGCGGTGGCCGAGTACCTGAGCAGCAAGTGAGCCTGGGTTGCACCCAAGGTCCAGGCCAGGGCCATTGCGCGGCCTGGCTGGTCAGTCAGTGTGCAGTTTGTCGTGAATGCGGCGGTTGATGCGCCAGACTGCCCACAGCACCAGTGGCATCAGCGCGCCTGCGGTCAGCTCCGGGTGCAGCGGTACGCCGGCTGACTTCAGGGCCTTGGCTCCGTACAACACAAGGCTGATCACGTAGTACGAGATCGCGGCGATCGACAGCCCCTCCACCGTGGTTTGCAGGCGCAGCTGCAGCGCTTGCCCCCGGGTGAGTTTTTCCAGCAACTGCCGGTTCTGCTCCTCACGCGCGATGTCCACCTGCGTGCGCAGCAGCGCGCTGGCGCGCGCCACCCGCTCCGACAGCGCGTTGAGGCGCTGCTCGACTGAGGCCACCGTGGCTATCGCCGGGGCCAGACGGCGCTGCATGAATTCGCTAATGGTCTGGGTGCCGGGAATCGGGCGCTCGCGCAGCTCGGCAATGCGCTGCTGCACAAGGCGATCGTAGGCCCGCGTGGCCGAAAACCGGTAGCCATGCTCGGCGAGGCTGCGCTCCACGCGCGCGGCCAGCGCCACCAGCGCATCCAGCAGCACCTGCTCGGAGGTCGTCTTGGCTTCCATTTCGGCCGTCAGGCGTGCCAACTCGGCTTCATCCTGGACCAGCGGGCCCGCCAGCGCCTTGGCCACCGGCAGTCCCAGCAGCGCCATCATCCGGTAGGTTTCCAGCTCCAGCAGGCGCGCCGAGATGCGCCCGGCGCGCGTCTCGCTGGTGCCGGGCGGAGCCAGCACCAACATGCGCTCAAAGCCATCAGGGCGCAGGTGAAAGTCGGTCACCACCAATGAATGCGACGGCTGCCCGAGCAGCGAAGCCACGATCGGGCGGCCGTCGAACCAGGTGCGCGCCTGCTCCAGCAGCGCCGCAGGTTCCTCCAGTGGTTGCGGGTCCATGGCCAGCTCGATGGCCGCCATCGTGCGCCCCGGAATGGCGGCCAACCACCCCGGCGGCAGCAGGCTGTGGGGCTGCAGCGCCGGATCGCGCGCCCCCAACCCGCAGCCCGCCGGCAGCGGTTGCACCAGCGAGTAGCGCGTGAATTCGGTGTGGCGCTCCCACTTCAGCGTGTAGCCCGCACAGCGCAGACGCAGGAAGTTGCGCGCCAGATCATCGGCACCGAGGTGCTGTTGCCCCGGCAAGCTGCGCAAATGATGCAGCTCTTCGGCGCGCGACACCCCGTCGTTGAGCACCGCCACGTACACCACCAGCGCCGGCAGACGGATGCGCGCCGGCGGTCGGGCGTGGATTTCGTCGTGCAAGGTGCGGCGGCGCGCATCGTCGGCGGGCAGCGCCCCCGACCGGCTCACCGGATCTAGCGGCAGTGACATGCATCAACCTTAGCACATCCTCCCGCTGGCCCCATCGGCGTTGCTCCGCTAAGATGACCAGCAATTTTTGGTTTTCGACTTTCTAGTGGTTTGCCACGTCCATGCCCGCGAAGGGACTCCACCGCCGGCTGATCCCCGCCCGCCCGCCAGGGGCCGGTGGCGGAAGGCTTAGGTTGTGGGCAGCGGCAGCGTGGTTCGGGCTGCTGGCCGTGCTGGTCGCCCCGGCCTATGCCCGCTTCTTGCCGCCTGAACTGCAGGGGCATGCGGTGCCAGCCTGGGTCATCGACCCCGACAGCGGCCTGATCCTGGAGGCCAACCGCGCCGCCGTGGCGTTCTACGGCTATCCCGATCTGGCGCAGGGGCACATGCGCATCACCCAGATCAACCAGCTGGGGGAGGCCGACATCCGCTCCGAGATGGAGCACGCGCGCCGTGAGGGCCGCGGCTACTATCTGTTCCCGCATCGCCTGGCCAGCGGCGAGGTGGTCACCGTCGAAGTGCACAGTTCGCCGTTTCAGGCCGAAGGACGCACGCTGCTGCTGTCGCTGCTGCTGCCGGAAAGCCGCAGCGCCACGCTGCAGCAGGAGCTGCAACGCTACCAGAGCCGCCTGGAAAGCCTGGTGGCCGAGCGCACCGAGCAGGTGCTGGGCGCACAACGGTCCCGCAACCAGATCATGGCCGCGGCGCTGGCCGGAGCGGTACTGGCGCTGGCGGTGCTGCTGTTCGTGCTGCTGCAGCTGCGCGGCACGCTGCGGCGCGAGCGCGCCCTGGCCAGCCAGCTCGAAGATGTGCTGCGCGGTGCAAGGCTGGGCTATGGACAGTGGGATTTGGTGCGTGACCGCATCACGCTGCACCCGCGGCTGCTGCGCTTGATTGGCGACAGGGCGCTGACCCGCCCGATGACCCACGCCGAGTTGGCCGAGCGCGTGCACCCCGACGACCGCACGGCGATCCGCACTGCGCTGATCTCGCACCTGAAGGGTCTGAGCGAGGCGGCCGACCTGCGCTTTCGTCTGCGCCATGCCGACGGCCACTGGATTTGGATGCAAGCTTGGGGGCGAGTCACCGCTCGCGATCCAGCCAGTGGCCGGGCGCTCATGCTGGCCGGGGTGATACGCGACGTCAGCCATGAAGTGGCG
This sequence comes from Tepidimonas sp., assembly GCA_025054905.1. Taxonomy (GTDB): domain Bacteria; phylum Pseudomonadota; class Gammaproteobacteria; order Burkholderiales; family Burkholderiaceae_C; genus Tepidimonas. The sequence goes on along the minus strand of JANWZF010000239.1, from coordinate 6,623 downwards.
CTGGAGGAGTCGCGGGCGATTGCGCTGAGCGTCTTTCAGGACGCTGGCGAGGCCATCGTGGTGACCGACGAACGCGGCGTGGTGCTGGAGGTCAACGACGCGATGGTGCAGCTCAGCGGCTACCCGCGGGAAGAGCTGATCGGCCGTGGCCGCCTGCCATGGCGGCCGGTGGAGCGCCACGGCGTGCCCGCCTGGCCGCGCCTGCGCCGCCAGCTGCTGCGCGAAGGACGCTGGCGCGGCGAGGCGTGGTGGCGGCACCGCGACGGACGGCTGATCCCGGTGATCGAAACCATTTCGGCGGTGCGCGATGCCCAGGGCCAGGTGATCCGCTACGTCGCGCTGGCGCAAGACATTTCGGCGCTGAAGGCGCAGCAGCAGGCGCTGGAATATCAGGCGTTTCACGACGCGCTGACGGGGCTGCCCAACCGCGTGCTGCTGGCCGACCGGCTGGCGCTGGCCATCGCCTCGGCGCACCGCCACGGCCGGCGTGTGGCGGTGGCTTATCTCGACCTGGATGGGTTCAAGGACATCAACGACCGCCATGGCCACCCCTTGGGGGATGCGGTGCTGCGCGAAATCGCGCTGCGGCTGCAGCGCACGTTGCGTGAGGGCGACACGCTGGCGCGCGTGGGGGGCGACGAATTTGTCGTCGTGCTGGCCGACCTGGACGAAAGCGCTCGCTGGCAAGCGGTGGTGGAGCGGCTGCTGCAGGTCTGCAGCGAGCCCCTGCCCGGCCTGGACCCCAACGTGCAGCTGACCACCAGCATCGGCGTAACGCTGTACCCGGACGACGGTGCCGACGCCGAGGTGCTGCTGCGCCACGCCGATCAGGCGTTGTACCGCGCCAAGCGCGATGGCAAAAACCGCTGGGTGCTGTTCGACCCCGCCGAGGACCGCCAGGCCGCCGCCTACGCCGAACTGGTGGCCGACGTGCACCGCGGGCTGTCGGCGGGCGAGTTCGCCCTGCATCTGCAGCCCCGCGTGCGCCTGCGCGATGGCGCGGTGCTGGGGGCCGAAGCGCTGCTGCGCTGGCACCACCCCCGTGACGGCCTGCGCCTGCCTGGCACCTTCCTGCCGGTCATCGAGCAGGACGATGTGATGATCGAGCTGGGCGAGTGGGTGCTGCACGAGGCTTTGCGCCTGCTGGCGCAGTGGCAGGCCCAGGGCTATGGAGCTTGGCAGCTGTCGGTCAACGTGGCCGCGCGCCAGCTGCGCGACCCGGCCTTTGGCGAGCGGCTGGAGCAGGCCCTGCGTCAGCACCCCGAAGCCCCGCCGCAACGGCTGGAGCTGGAGATCGTCGAATCCAGCGCGCTGGAAGGCATCGAGACGCTGGAGCGGCTGCTGGAGCATTGCCGCGCGCTGGGCGTGGCGGTGGCGATCGATGATTTCGGCACCGGCTATTCCTCGCTGGCCTACCTGAAGCGGCTGCCCGCCAGCGTGGTCAAGATCGATCAGTCGTTCGTGCGCGATGTGTTCGACGATCCGAGCGACCTGCGCATCATCGAAGGCATCGTCGCGCTCGGACACGCGTTTGGGTTGGAGGTGGTCGGCGAAGGGGTGGAAACCGTGGAGCACGGGGCGCTGCTGCTGCGCCTGGGAGCCGACGTGGCACAAGGCTGGGGCATCGCCCGCGCGATGCCGCCGGAGCAATGGCTGACGTGGGTTGGGCAGTGGCGGATGCCACCGAGCTGGCAGCTGTGGGCGCCGCTGGCGCGGTCGGCCTGGTCGCGCGTGCTGGCCGAAGCCGAAATCCTGCACCGTATCCAGCTGGCGCGCGCACAAGGGGGTGAGCCGATCGGGCCGCCTGCCCTGTGCCCCGTGGAACGCGCACTGGAAGAAGCGCTGCCGGCGGCCGTGCGCGAAGGCCCCGCGTACGCCCTGCTGCGGCAGGCGCACACCGCGTTTCATGCCGCGGTGGCCAACCTGCCGCAGTCCGCGCCGCCGGATAGCGCCGCCCTGCAGACGCTGCAGGCCGCGCACGAACGCTGGCTGCAGGCCATGCACGGCTTGCTGGCCAGCCTGACGCTACCATCGGCGCATGAGGCCGCTACCCCCGCCATCCGACCGATGGAGCCGCTGGCTCCCCGTCCTGACCTGGGCCCAGGCGTACCGGCGTGAGGTCGCGCTGGCCGACGCCGTGGCGGCGCTGGTGGTGGCGCTGATGCTGATCCCGCAGAGCCTGGCGTACGCCTTGCTGGCCGGCATGCCCCCGCAAACCGGGCTGTACGCCAGCATCGCCCCCTTGGTGGTCTACGCCTTGCTCGGCACCAGCACTGCACTGGCGGTCGGCCCGGCGGCGGTGACCTCGCTGATGACCGCCGCCAGCGCCGGCGCGCTGCACGCCGTCGCCTCGCCCGACTACGCTTGGGCCGTCTGGTGGTTGGCGCTGCTGTGCGGGTTGTGGTCGCTGGCGCTGGGTCTGCTGCGCCTGGGCGCGCTGGCGCAATGGCTGAGTCACCCGGTGCTGCACGGCTTCGTGGCGGCATCGGCGCTGTTGATCGCCGCCAGTCAGCTGCGCCATCTGTTGGGCGTGCAGGCCGAAGGCACCACCCTGCCCCAGCTGCTGCCGGCCCTGGCGCAGGCGCTGCCGCACGTTCACGGCCCGACGCTGGCCTTCGGACTCGGCACGCTGCTGGGGCTTTGGCTGGCACGCCGCCATGCCGCGGCCGTGCTGCGCCGGCTGGGCTGGCCGGCTGCCCGTGCCGCACTGGCTGCCAAACTGGCGCCGGTGCTGGTGCTGGCCGTGGCCACCATGATCAGCGCGGGCCTCGACGCACAGGCGCACGGCGTGCGCGTGGTGGGTGCGATCGGCTCCGGTCTGCCCGTGTGGACCTGGGCGCCGGCCGAACAGTGGCGCTGGTCCTACATCGAGCCGCTGCTGCTGCCCGCGCTGCTGCTGGCCCTGGTGGGATTTGTGGAGTCGGTCTCGGTCGGGCAGTCGCTGGCGGCGCGGCGGCGCGAGCGCCTCGACCCGAACGCCGAGCTGCGCGCGCTCGGTGCGGCCAATGTGGCTTCCGCCTGCAGCGGGGGCTTTGCCGTCACCGGCGGCTTTGCTCGCTCGGTGGTCAATTTCGAAGCCGGAGCGCGCACACCGCTGGCGGGACTGTGGACCGCGGGCGTACTGGCGCTGGCGGCCTGGCAGCTCACCCCCCTGCTGCATTCGCTGCCGCAGGCGGCGCTGGCCGCCACCATCGTGCTGGCGGTGCTGGGGCTGGTGGATGGCCCCGCCTTCGTGCGCGTGTGGCGCTACAGCCGCAGCGACTTTGCCGCGATGGCGCTGACGGCGCTGCTGACGCTGACCGTGGGGGTGGAAGCCGGCCTGGCCGGCGGTGCGCTGGCCAGCGTCGCGCTGCTGCTGTGGCGCCACAGCCGCCCGCACATCGCGGTGGTGGGGCGCGTGCCCGGCACCGAGCACTTTCGCAACGTGCAGCGCCACCGCGTGCAGACCTGGCCCGAGCTTTTGAGCCTGCGCGTGGATGAGAGCCTGACGTTTGCCAACGCGCGCTACCTGGAAGACTGGATCGCCGCCCAGGTGGCAGCCCATCCGCACGTGCGGCACGTGGTGCTGCAGTGCTCGGCCGTCAACGACATCGACGCCAGTGCGCTGGAAAGCCTGCTGACGATCGAGGAGCGCTTGCGCAGCGCCGGCGTCACGTTGCACCTGTCCGAGGTCAAGGGTCCGGTGATGGACCGCCTGCGCCACAGCGAACTGCCCACGCGCCTGCAGGGGCGCATCCACCTGACGCATCATCAGGCGGTGCAGGCCCTCACCGCAGGGGCTCGCCCCGGTTCGGGGCCGCAGTGAGGTGCGCCTGCCTCCAACAAGCAAAACCCCGCCCGACGGGGCGGGGTCGTCCTGAAAAGCTGGCCTCTTACGAGCCCAGCTTTTCCTTGATGCGGGCAGACTTGCCGGTGCGGCCGCGCAGGTAGTACAGCTTGGCGCGGCGCACGTCACCGCGGCGCTTGACCTCGATGCTGGCGATCAGCGGGCTGTACAGCGGGAAGGTGCGCTCCACGCCTTCGCCGTTGGAGAGCTTGCGCACGATGAAGCTGCTGTTGAAGCCCCGGTTGCGCTTGGCGATCACCACACCTTCGTAGGCCTGGATGCGCTTTTTGTTGCCTTCAATCACGTACACGTTGACCACCACGGTGTCGCCGGGGCCGAACTCGGGGATGGTCTTGTTCAGGCGCGCGATCTCTTCCTGCTCGAGGATCTGGATGAGGTTCATGAGAGACACTCCGCGATCATGGCTGCGCCGCACCTTGCACCCACGGATGCCTGGTCAGGGACCTGCTGCGCAGGCACCGCATCCGCACGCTCGAGGCCCGCTCGGCCCCAAAGCCAGCCAGAGGATCAAAACTCCTGATTATAGCCTTGACTGGCCAGCCACGCCCAATCGTCCGGGCTCAAGCGCCCGGCGGCGTGCGCCGCCTGCAGCAGATCCGGGCGCACCTGCGCGGTGCGCAGCAGACGCTGCTGACGCCGCCACGCGGCGATGCGCCCATGATGACCACTGAGCAGCACGGGCGGCACGCTCTGCGGACCGGCCGGTCCATCCCAGACCTCCGGGCGGGTGTAGTGCGGCGCATCCAGCAAGCCATCCAGCGCCGGATGGAAGCTGTCCTGCTCGGCGCTGGCGCCATCTCCGAGCACCCCGGGCTGCAGCCGCGCCACCGCATCCAGCAACGCCAGCGCGGCCAACTCCCCCCCCGACAGCACGAAGTCGCCCAGGCTGATCTCCTCATCGACACAGGCATCGATGAAGCGCTGGTCGATGCCCTCGTAGCGCCCGCACAGCAAAATCGCCCCCGGCGCTTGCGCGGCCGCGTGGCGCGCCACCACGGCGTGTGACAACCGCTGGCCCGCTGGTGAAAACAACACGGTGGGCACGTCCGGCGGCGCCCCCGGCGGGCGCTGGGGGGGCAGCCCCCGGTCCGCCCGCACGGCGCGCCAGCAGCGCCAGAGGGGCTCGGCCAGCATCACCATGCCCGGCCCACCGCCAAAGGGCCGGTCGTCCACGCGCCGGTAGGCGCCGTCGGCAAAGGCGCGCGGCGTCCACAGGCGCACCTGCACCTGGCCGTGGGCAAACGCGCGCCGCGTCACACCCGTGGCCAGCCACGGCTCCAGCAGCTCCGGAAACAGCGTGATGACGTCAAAGCGCATAGGGGCGCCCGCCGTAGCGGCCAGGCGGTCAGTCGTCGTAGTCGGGCTGCCAGTCGACCGTGATGCGCCGCGCGGCCAGGTCGACGCGGTCGACGTACGCGCTGACGAAAGGAATCAGGCGCTGGCGCGCAGGATGGGTGGTCGTATCCTCCAGGCACAGCACCGCATGCGGCCCGGTGCTGAGCAGCTCGCGCACCACGCCGAGCGCCAGCCCCGCGCGGTTGACGACCTGCAGCCCGATCAGATCGACCCAGTAAAACTCGTCGGGATCGTCGGTGGGCGGAAAGTCCGCACGCGCCACATAGACCTGCGCGCCACGCAGACTTTCGGCAACGGTGCGGTCGTCCACCCCATCCAGCCGCGCCACCCAGGCCTCACCGTGCCGGCGCAGCTGGCGCACCTGCACCTGCACCGGCTGCGCAAAGGCATCGAAGACGCGCGCGCGCGGCCCTTCCTGGGGCGGGGTCAGAAACCAACGACGCGCGTGCGCCAGTGCAGCCCCGCCCTGGGGCACACCGTGCACCCGCACCCAGCCGCGCACCCCCCAGGCGTCGTGCACGTGCCCCACGAGCACGGCATCCGGCGGCAACGCAGCCACCTGCCAGGGCACGGGGGTCGGCGCCGGCATCAGCAGCGCGCCGCGTGGACTCAGGCCGCGACCGGCTCGGCCCCGGCGGCCACCTGGGGCGCCTGCTTGATCAGGCGCGCCACCGTGTCCGACGGCTGAGCGCCGACGCCCAGCCAATAGGCCAGGCGGTCCTGCGCGATGTTGAGCGGCACGTCGTTGCCGCGTGCGATCGGGTTGTAGAAGCCGATGCGCTCGATGAAGCGGCCGTCGCGGCGGCAGCGCTTGTCGGCCACGACGATGTGGTAGAACGGGCGGGCCTTGGAGCCGCCACGGGCGAGTCGGATGACGACCATGGGTTATCCTTGAAACTTGTCGACGACGCTGCAAGAGGGCTTGCCTTTAGGCCTGCCGGATGCGCTTCCCTGTAAGCAGGCCCAAACTCAAAGCCGATCCAAACGTTGCAAACCTGCCATTATACCCAGCCCCGTGAAGACCATCCTGATTCGCCCAAGCCGTGATGCGGACCTGCCTGCCATCGCGCAGGTGTACGGCCACCATGTGCTGCATGGCACCGGCACGTTCGAAACCACGCCGCCCAGCGTCGAGGAGATGGCCGCCCGGCGCGCCGATGTGCTGGCCAAGGGGCTGCCGTGGCTCGTGGCCGAGGTCGACGGCCAGGTGCAGGGCTTTGCCTATGGCAACTGGTTCAAGCCACGGCCGGCCTACCGCTACTCGGTGGAGGATTCGATCTACCTCGCACCGCAGGCCACCGGGCGCGGCCTGGGACGGGCGCTGCTGGCCGAGCTGCTGGCGCAGCTGCAGGGGCGTGGCATCCGCAAGGTGATGGCGGTGATCGGCGATTCGGCCAACGCGGCCTCGATTGGGCTGCAC
>JANWZF010000214.1 GCA_025054905.1 Tepidimonas sp. | reverse complement strand
CCGGGTTGACCGAAAACAGCGTGCCCGGCACATGCACCATGCGCCGCAGCCGCCCGGTGCACGGCATGTGGATGCGGTGGTAGTCACGCGGGCTCAGGTACAGCGTGGCAAACGTGCCGTCGGTGAAGGCTGCGGCCAGCGCCGCCTCCTCGTCGCCGCCCAGCAGCGCCGCCACCGTGTAGCCGTGGCCCTTGGCCTGCAGGATGCAGTCGCGCTCGATCGCCCCGCACTGGCTGATCGCTCCATCCACCGGACAGACCAGGTCGGCCGCCGCCAGCGGCCGCGCCCCAGGACGCAGCGCGCGGGTAAAAAAGTCGTTGAACGTGGCGTAGGCCGCCGGGTCCGGCTGCGCCGCCTCGCTCATGTCCACGCCGTAGCGTGCGATGAAGCGGCGAATCGCCGCCTGCGTCACCGCCCCCAGCGGCCGGCGCGCCAGCGCCCCGGCCAGCTCGGTCAGCATCCGCTTGGGCAGGGCATGCTGCAGCCCGACGGCTGCGCGGTCCAAAATAGCCATGGCCCGATTATCGGCGTCCACCGACACACAGATCTCAGAACCTCGTCTCGTACCTTCGGCCACTGCGGCACAATGGGATCATGGCCGACGCACTGCTGCAGATGGAGGGGCTGACCAAGCGCTACGGCGCACGGGCGGTGGTCGAGGATTTGTCGTTTGGCATTGCGCCGGGGGAGTGCGTCGGGTTGCTCGGACCCAATGGCGCCGGCAAAACCACCACGCTGCGCATGGCCCTGGGCCTGGTGACGCCCGATGCGGGCACGATCCGCATTTTCGGGTTGCCGATGCCGCAACAGGCGCAGGCCATCAAGGCGCGGCTGGGGGTGGTGGCGCAATTCGATACGCTGGATCCAGACTTCAGCTGCGCCGAAAACCTGCTGGTCTATGGCCGCTATTTCGGCCTGCCGCAGGCGCAACTGCGTGCACGCATTGGGCCGTTGTTGGACTTTGCCGCGCTGGCGCACAAGGCCGAGGCGCGACCGGGTGAACTCTCGGGCGGCATGCGCCGCCGCCTGAGCCTGGCGCGCGCGCTGATCAACGATCCGGACCTGTTGTTGCTCGATGAACCCACCACCGGCCTGGATCCGCAGGCGCGCCATCTGATGTGGGAGCGGCTGCAGCGCCTGCTGCAGCAGGGCAAGAGCATCCTGCTGACCACCCACTTCATGGACGAGGCCGAGCGGCTGTGCCACCGGTTGGTCATCATCGACCACGGCCGCAAGATCGCCGAGGGCGCGCCACGCGAGTTGATCGCCCAGCATCTGGAGCCGGAAGTGGTGGAGCTTTACGGCGAGCAGGGCCAGCCGGAGGTGACCGCCTGGCTGGATGAGGGCGTGCGCGCGTTGACCCGCCGGGTGGAGGTCAGCGGCGAGACCGTTTTTCTCTACACCGACGGCGCGCAGCCGCTGCTGGCGCGGCTGAGTGCGCATCCGCGGCTGCGGCTGCTGCACCGGCCCGCCAATCTGGAAGATCTGTTCTTGAAGCTCACCGGGCGGCAGATCCGCGCCGAGGGCTGAAGACCTGCTCGCACACCCCGATGCCGCTGCCATCCACACCCTTGCCCCCCTGGTGGGCCCCGCCTCGGCCCAGCACCCGTTTTGCCGCGGTCTGGCGGCGCAACCTGCTGGTGTGGCGTAAGCTGGCCGTTCCAAGTCTGGTGGGCAACATCGCCGAGCCGCTGATCTGGCTGGTGGCGTTCGGCTTTGGCATGGGGGCACTGGTGGGCACGGTCACGCTGGCGTGGCCCGACGGCCGCACGCAGGCGGTGCCTTACCTGGTGTTTTTGGCCAGCGGCAGCATCTGCATGAGCACAATGAACGCGGCCACGTTCGAGGCGCTGTATTCGGCGTTTTCGCGCATGCACGTGCAAAAGACCTGGGACGGCATCCTCAACGCGCCGGTGACGCTGGACGACATTGTGCTGGCCGAGATGCTGTGGGCGGCGTTCAAGGCGCTGTTTGCCGCCAGCGCGATTTTGCTGGTGATGCTGCTGCTGGGGGTCAGCCACAGCCCCAAACTGCTGCTGGCCTGGGCGGTGCTGGGCCTGACGGGCGTGACGTTTGCCAGCCTGGCGCTGATCTTCAACGCGCTGGCCAAAGGCTACGACTTTTTTACGTACTACTTCACGTTGCTGCTGACGCCGATGATGTTCGTCTCGGGCGTGTTCTTCCCGCGGGAGCAGCTGCCGGGCTGGGTGCAGGCGGTGGGACAGGCGCTGCCGCTGACGCACGCGGTGGAGCTGGTGCGGCCGCTGTTTCTGGACCGCTGGCCCACCCAGGCTGCGCTGCACCTGGGGGTGCTGGCCGGCTATGCGCTGGTGGGGTTCTGGGTGGCGCTGGCGTTGACGCGGCGGCGTTTTATGCGCTGAGCCTCGGCCCGGGCCGCGCAGCTGCACCTGGCTGCCAACCGCTCTTGCAGCCTGCCCGGCGGGGGATGAAAAGTCGCCTGGCGCAACTCAGGCCGCCACCGGCGCGCGGTCGTGCAGGCCCAGGGCATCCAGCGCCTGCGCCAGATGGCCCACGGTGCGCTCGATGTGCAGCAGCTTTTCCAGCCCGAACAGGCCGATGCGGAAGGTGCGGAAGTCCGCCGGCTCGTCGCACATCAGCGGCACGCCGGCGGCGGTCTGCAAGCCCACCGCAGCGAATTTCTTGGCGTTGGCGCTGGC
>JANWZF010000109.1 GCA_025054905.1 Tepidimonas sp. | reverse complement strand
GCGTCTGGCCGACGTGCCGGGGCAGCCGCGGCTGTATGAACACCTTGCGGCGCTGGCGCAAGGGCCGTGGAACCGCCACGGGCAGGTGGGCCTGGTGGTGGGGGCGACCTATCCGCGCGAGATCGAGCGCGTGCGCGCCATCGCGCCGACCGTGCCGCTGCTGATTCCGGGGGTTGGCGCCCAGGGGGGCGATGCAGCGTCCACCGTGCGCGCGGGCTGGCGCGGCGATGCGCAGGGCCGCACCACGGGGCCGGTGATCGTCAATTCGTCGCGCGCGATCCTGTACGCCAGCAGCGCCGACGACTACGCCGCCGCCGCGCGCGCCGAGGCCGAGCGCACGCGCGCGGCGCTGTGGGGCGGATAAAGCCCCTTTACGCGCCGCAGCGGCGCGGGGCGCTGTCGGCGTGTGGGGTGGCCGCAGCCGCGCCGCAGTGCACCAGTGCCACTGAAACGTTGTCGCGCCCGCCAGCGGCGTTGGCGGCCTGCACCAGCCGCGCCGCAGCGCTGTCCAACGGCCCGCCATGGCACAGCAGCCGCGCGATCTCGCCTTCGGTCAGCAGGTCGGTCAGCCCGTCGGTGCACAGCAGCAGGGTGTCGCCCGGGGTCAGGTCGAACGTGCCGACCTCCACGTCCACCACCGGCGCGATGCCCAGGGCACGGGTGACCAGGTTGCGGTAGCCGCTGGCCCGCGCGGCTTCCGGTTCGAGCAGACCGGCGTCGATGTGCTCTTGCACCAGCGAGTGGTCGCGCGTCAGGCGGTCCAGCCGCCCCTGGCGCAGCCGGTACAGGCGCGAGTCGCCCACGTGGGCCACCACGCCCTGCGGGCCGGCCAGCAGCACCGCCACCACCGTGGTGGCCATGCCCCGCAGCGACGGCTGCAGCAGCGCACGCTCGAACACCGCCCGGTTGGCGCTGCGCACCGCCTCCAGCAGCCGCTGGCGCGGGTTGGCCAGCGCTTCGTCGGGCTGGGCCTGCAAAGCGGCGTGCACCGCTTCGCAGCACAGCCGCGCGGCCACCTCACCGGCGTTGTAGCCGCCCATCCCATCGGCCACCACCGCCAGCGCCAGCGCCGGATCGAGCAGCACGGCGTCTTCGTTGTTCTCGCGCAACCGACCCGCATCGGAGGCGCAGGCGTAGCGCAGGATCATCGGTGGGAGGGCAGCAGGCATGGTGCGCGCAGTGTAGCGCCGCGTGCGCCCGATGGCGCCCACGAAAAAGCCCCGCCGCAGCGGGGCCTGTGCTTCGGCCGGGCGGTGGGCCTGAAGCGGCTTACAGCAGGCTCTTGAGCAGCTTGCCCATCTCCGACGGGTTGCGCGTGACCTTGAAGCCGCACTCCTCCATGATGGCCAGTTTGGCCTCAGCGGTGTCGGCGCCACCGCTGATCAGCGCGCCGGCGTGGCCCATGCGCTTGCCCGGGGGCGCGGTGACGCCGGCGATGAAGCCGACCACCGGCTTTTTCATGTTCTCCTTGCACCAGCGCGCGGCTTCGGCTTCGTCCGGGCCGCCGATCTCGCCGATCATGATCACGGCGTCGGTGTCCGGATCCTCGTTGAACATCTTCATGACGTCGATGTGCTTCAAGCCGTTGATCGGGTCACCGCCGATGCCCACGGCGCTGGACTGGCCCAGGCCGAGCTCGGTCAGCTGCGCCACGGCCTCATAGGTCAGCGTGCCCGAGCGCGACACGACGCCGATGCGGCCCTTGCGGTGGATGTGGCCCGGCATGATGCCGATCTTGATCTCGTCCGGGGTGATCAGGCCGGGGCAGTTCGGGCCCAGCAACAGCGTCTTCTTGCCGCCGGCAGCCTCCTTGGCCTTCATCTTGTTGCGCACGATCAGCATGTCGCGCACCGGGATGCCCTCGGTGATGCAGACCACCAGGTCGAGGTCGGCTTCCACCGCCTCCCAGATGGCGTCGGCCGCTCCCGCCGGCGGCACGTAGATCACGCTGACGGTCGCGCCGGTGGCTTCCTTGGCCTCGCGCACGCTGGCGTAGATCGGAATGCCTTCGAAATCCTCGCCGGCCTTCTTGGGGTTGACCCCGGCCACGAAGCACTGGCGCCCGTTGGCATAGTCACGGCACATGCGGGTGTGAAACTGTCCCGTCTTGCCGGTGATGCCCTGGGTGATGACCTTGGTGTTCTTGTCGATCAGGATGGACATGGTGTTGGCGCTCCGGTATCGCGTGCGGCGGATCAGGCCGCCGAGGCCGCGGCCGCCACCACCTTCTGGGCGGCTTCGGCCATCGTGTCGGCGCTGATGATGGGCAGGCCCGATTCGGCCAGCATCTTCTTGCCCAGGTCTTCGTTGGTGCCCTTCATGCGCACCACCAGCGGCACCTTCAGGCCCACGGCGCGCGCGGCGGCGATGACGCCCTCGGCGATCACGTCGCAGCGCATGATGCCGCCGAAGATGTTGACCAGGATGGCCTTGACGTTGGGGTTGCGCAGCATGATCTTGAAGGCCTCGGTGACCTTCTCGGTGGTGGCGCCGCCGCCGACGTCGAGGAAGTTGGCCGGCTCACCGCCGAACAGCTTGATCGTGTCCATCGTGGCCATCGCCAGGCCGGCCCCGTTGACCAGGCAGCCGATGTTGCCGTCCAGGCTGATGTAGGCCAGGTCGTACTTGCTGGCCTCGACTTCGGCAGGGTCTTCCTCGTCCAGGTCACGCAGCGCGACGATTTCCGGGTGGCGCAACAGCGCGTTGCTGTCGAAGTTGAACTTGGCGTCCAGCGCGATCAGGTTGCCCTGGCTGTCGCGGTTGAGCGGGTTGATCTCCACCAGCGACGCATCCGTTTCCATGTAGCAGCGGTACAGGTTTTGCAGCAGCCTGACCATCTGCTCGGCGGTGACGCCTTCCATGCCGATGCCTTGCGCCAACGTGCGCGCCTGCTCATCGGTCAGCCCCACCAGCGGATCGACGAAAATCTTGACAATCTTCTCCGGCGTTTTGGCCGCCACTTCCTCGATGTCCATGCCGCCTTCGCTGGAGGCGATGATGGCGACCTTTTGCGTGGCGCGGTCGGTCAGCACCGAGACGTAGTACTCTTTGCCGATGTCGGCGCCCTCTTCGATGTAGAGGCGGCGCACCTTCTGGCCTTCCGGCCCGGTTTGATGCGTGACCAGCTGCATGCCCAGCATCTGGGCGGCCAGCTGGCGCACCTCATCGAGGCTGCGCGCCAGCTTGACCCCGCCGCCCTTGCCGCGGCCGCCGGCGTGGATCTGGGCCTTGACCACCCAGACCGGGCCGCCGAGCTTCTGGGCTGCCTCCACCGCCTCCTGCACCGTGAACGCCGCGATGCCACGCGGCACCGGCACGCCGAACTGACGCAAGATGTCCTTGCCTTGGTACTCGTGAATCTTCATGGAATGTCCGTCCGTTGGGGGCCAAACGGCAAAACTGTATCATGGTGCGCTGCACCAACCTGAAGCGAGGCTGACATTCGTCAACCGGCGCGCGCACCGCGATGGTACGCCTCGGTTGTTCTTGCCTTCCCCCGGGAGTATTTGGGATGCACCGAGTGTTCATCGACGGCGAAGCCGGCACCACCGGATTGCAAATCCGCCAGCGGCTGCAGCAACTGGACGGCGTGGAGCTGTTGTCGATCGCGCCCGAGCGGCGCAAAGATCCGCAGGCCAAGCGGGATCTGATGGCGCAGGCGGATCTGGTCATCCTCTGTCTGCACGATGAGGCTGCACGCGAGTCCGTGGCCATGATCGACGCGTTGCGCGCCGAGACCGGACGTGCCCCGCGCATCATCGATGCCTCCACTGCGCATCGGGTGGCGCCGGGCTGGGTGTACGGCTTTGCCGAGCTGAGCGCCACGCAGGCCGCAGCGATCCGTCGCGCCGAGCGGGTGGCCAACCCGGGTTGCTACGCCACGGGGGCGATCGCGCTCGTGCGCCCGCTGGTCGAGGCCGGCCTGCTGCCGCCTGAGACCCCGCTGTGCCTGCCCAGCGTCAGTGGCTACACGGGGGGTGGACGCGCCATGATCGAGGCATACGAGAGCGGCCATGCGCCGGCGTTTGAGCTGTATGCGCTGGGCCTCAACCACAAACATCTGCCCGAGATCATGGCCTACACCGGCTTGCAGCGCCGGCCGATCTTCGTGCCGTCGGTGGGCAACTTTGCGCAGGGCATGCTGGTGCAGCTGCCGCTGCACCTCGATCAGCTGCCCGGCCGCGTCACGGGGGCCGACCTGCACGCCGCCCTGGCGGCGCACTACGCCGGCAGCACCTGGGTGCGCGTGCTGCCGCCTACCGAGGACGGCAAACTCGACGCGGTGGCGCTGGCGGGGCAGGATCACCTGGAGCTGCGCGTCTACGCCAACGAAGCGCATCGCCATGCGGTGCTGGTGGCGCGGCTGGACAACCTGGGCAAAGGCGCCAGCGGCGCTGCGGTGCAGAACCTGCGGTTGATGCTGGGACTGTGAGCCCGCCGGTCCCGGCGCGGCCTCACGCGGCTGCCCGATGGCGCCAGAAGTACTGCTGCGCCAACGCGTCGTGCAGCGCGGCCAGGTCGCGCTGAATGCCGTCCATGCGGGCGTGCAGCGCGCCCAGCGCCGCCTCGTCGCGCTGCAGCGAGCGCAGCCGCCGCCACAGGCCGCGCGCCACAGCCAGCGGTCCCTGAAAATCGGGCAGTTGCGCCAGGCCCGTTTCCAGCTCGCCCAGGCAGTGGGCCACCGCGCGCGGAAAGTGCGCATCCAGCGTCAGGTAGCGCAGCACCGCCTCGGGTTGCACGCGCACCCCCACGTGAAGCCGATACATCGGCAGCGCCGACAGCGCATGCAGCGTGCACAGCCACAGCCGCTCGCGCGCCAGTTGCGCGCCGGCTGGATCCTCGGGCAGGCGCACGGCTGAGTTGACGTCCAGGATGCGGGTGGTCATGTCGGCGCGTTCCAGCTGCCGTCCCAGCGCGATGAACTGCCAGGCCAGATCGCGGCTCATCGAGCCCTCCAGCAGACCGACCACCGACTGCTGGCGTTCGATGACGCCGCTGAGCATCTGCCAGCGCTGGTGGCGGCTGGCGCATGCCGACTCGGCCTGCTCGCGCACGAACAGATGCAGCGCATTGATGCGCTCCCAGATCTCCATCGGCAGCAGGTCGCGGAAGGTGCGCGCGTTGTCGCGCGCGCGCTGCACGCTGGCCACGATCGAGCTGGGGTTGCGCTCGTCGGCGATCAAAAAGCGCATGATGCTGTCCTCATCGGCCTGCGCGTGGTGCCTGGCGTACAGCTCGTCGAGCCCGGCGGCTTTGAGCAGCACGTCCCAGCCAAACGAGGCCCCGCGCGGCAGATCCAGCAGCATCTGGGTGACGCTGTTGATGAAGCGGGCCGTGTTGTCGGCGCGCTCCAGGTAGCGCGCCATCCAGTAGAGGTTTTCTGCGACGCGAGACAGCATCTTGGGGCTCCTTGTGGCCTCACGGCGAGCCGGTGTCGACGATCCAGGTGTCCTTGGCGCCACCGCCCTGGGACGAATTGACCACCAGCGAGCCGGGCTGCAGCGCCACGCGCGTCAGGCCGCCGGTGGTGACGTGCAGCTCGCGCGCCTGCAGCACGAACGGGCGCAGATCCACGTGGCGGGGCTCCAGGTGGTCGTCCACCAGCGTCGGCGCGGTCGACAGGGTCAGCGTCGGCTGCGCCATGTAGTTGCGCGGGTTGGCGCGGATCAGCCCGGCAAAGTGCGCCCGCTGCGCGGCGCTGGCGCGCGGCCCGATCAGCATGCCGTAGCCGCCCGATTCGTTGGCAGGCTTGACCACCAGCTCATCCAGGTGGGCCAGCACGTGTTCGCACTGCTGCGGGTCCAGGCACAGCCAGCTCGGCACGTTGGGCAGGATCGGCTCCTCGGCCAGGTAGTAGCGGATGATCTGGGGGACGTAGGCATAGACCACCTTGTCGTCGGCCACGCCCGACCCGGGGGCGTTGGCAATGCCGACGTTGCCGGCTCGCCAGGCCCGCATCAGCCCCGGCACGCCCAGCACCGAGTCGGGCCGAAACACTTCGGGATCAAGAAAATCGTCGTCAATGCGGCGGTAAATCACATCGACGCGGCGCAGCCCGGCCACGGTTTTCATGTACACGCAGTCGTCGGCCTGCACCGTCAGGTCGCTGCCTTCCACCAGCACCGCGCCCATCTTCTGCGCCAGGTAGGCATGCTCGAAGTAGGCCGAGTTGTAGATGCCAGGCGTCAGCACCACGATCACCGGCCGCTGGCCGGGCCGCGGGGACAGAGCCGCCAGCGTCTCGTACAGCTGCTGCGGGTAGTCGTCCACCGGCAGGATGTCGCTGGCGCGAAACAGCTCCGGAAACAGCCGTTTCATCAGCTGGCGGTTTTCCAGCATGTACGACACCCCCGAGGGCACGCGCAGGTTGTCCTCCAGCACATAGACGGTGCCGTCGCGGTC
>JANWZF010000084.1 GCA_025054905.1 Tepidimonas sp. | reverse complement strand
ATGTCGCTGGCGCGAAACAGCTCCGGAAACAGCCGTTTCATCAGCTGGCGGTTTTCCAGCATGTACGACACCCCCGAGGGCACGCGCAGGTTGTCCTCCAGCACATAGACGGTGCCGTCGCAGTCACGCACCAAATCGGTGCCGCAGATGTGCGCCCACACCCCAAAAGGGGGCGAAAAGCCGCGACAGGGCGTGCGAAAGTTTTTCGAGCTCTGCAGCACCTCGGCCGGCAGCACCCCCGCGCGCACGATGCGCTGCGCGTTGTACAGATCGTCGATGAACAGGTTGAGCGCATGCAGCCGCTGGCGCAGCCCGGCTTCGATGCGGGTCCATTCGTCTCGGGGCATGACCCGCGGCACGATGTCAAACGGCCAGGCGCGATCGATGTTGCCCGCGTCGCTGTAGACGGTGAACGTGATCCCTGCGGCCATGATGGCGGCATCCACCGCGCGGCGGCGTGCTGCCAGCTCCGCCGGCGGCAACGCCGCCAAGTGCCGCAGCAAGGCCCGCGCGGCCGGGCGCGGTTGACCGTCGGGGGCGATCAGCTCGTCATAGAATGCCGCGGCCGGGTAATCGCGCAACAAAGGATGCATCTCGCAGGGGCTGCTCATGGCCCGTTCTTTGCAAGGAGCGTGCCCGCCGACGAATCTGTCCAAGGAGTGGACCGCAACGATGACCTACTGCGTGGGCATGCTGATGGACGCCGGGCTGGTGTTTTTGTCCGACACGCGCACCAACGCCGGCGTGGATCAGATCAACACCTTTCGCAAGATGACCGTGTTCGAGCGCCGCGGCCAGCGCGTCATGGTGCTGCTGTCGGCGGGCAATCTGGCGGTCACGCAGGCGGTGGTGACGCTGCTGCACGAGCGCATGGCGGGCGAGGGGGATAGCCTGCTGCGCGCGCCCAACCTGTTTGAGGCGGCGCGCCACGTCGGCGACTGTGTGCGCGAGGTGCATCGCCGCGACGCCGACTCGCTGCGCGCCTTCGGCATCGATTTCAATGTCAGCCTGATCTTCGGTGGCCAGATCGCCGGCGAGGCCCCGCGTCTGTTCAACATCTATGCGGCCGGCAACTTTGTCGAGGCCACACCCGATACGCCCTATTTCCAGATCGGCGAGTCCAAGTACGGCAAGCCCATCATCGACCGCATCTTTCGCCACCACACGCCGCTGCAGGAGGCGGCCAAGTGCGCGCTGATCTCGATGGACTCCACGCTGAAGTCCAACCTGTCGGTGGGCATGCCGCTGGACCTGGCGATTCTGGCGCGCGACCAGCTGGAGCTGACCTGCCTGCGCCGCATCGAGGCCGACGATCCTTACTTCCAGCGCCTGCGCACCGGCTGGAGCGAGCGCATCCAGCAGGCTTTCAACGCGCTGCCCGGGCTGGACGAGGCGGGGTGGTGCGCAGGCCCTTCCTCGGGCGTGCTCGCCGCCAGTGTCGGTGGTTCGGGGTGAACCTGACTTGGCCAGGGTGGCATCGATTTTGCATAATGGTGCGGCAGGAGGTCGCCCACCATGCCGTTACCGCCCTCGCAGTCCCTGACCGCTTCGAGCCCCAATCCGCCCCTCGATCCTCCGGCTCCGCCCAGCCAAGCGGTACCCCCTAGCGCATTTGCCGCGCACGGGTTGATGGCGCCAGGGGTGATGCTGATGCGCAACCTGGCGTTTGCGCCCAAGATGGGGTTGTTGCTGACGTTGCTGTTGGGGGCCCTTTTGGCGCTGGGGTGGGCGTATTACGGCACCATGCTTGGCAACATCGCTTTTTCGGCCAAGGAGCGCGACGGCGTGCACGACTTGCAGCGGCTCTACCCCGCGTTGCAGGCCTCGCTGGAGGTGCACCGGCTGGCCACGGCGCAGGCAGCTGGCGAGGCGCAGCCGGGCTTGCCAGAGGTCCAACATCGCTTGCAACAGACCCTCCAGGCCCTGCAGCAGCGGCGGGTGACGGCACCCGGCACCGACCGTGCCCTGCAGGCCGTGATGCAAGCGGCGCAGGCACTGGAGCAGCGTGCGGACCAGCCCCAAGTCGCCATGGATACCCACACCCAATTGGCGCGGACCCTGGTTAACCTGGCTACCCAGCTGTGTGATGACTCCAACCTGACTCTCGACCCCGAGGTGGTCACGTACTATTTGATGGACGCGGTGTGTTTCCGTTTGCCGGACGGCATCGCGCGTGCCGGGGCCACGCTCTCCCAAAGCCTGGCCGCGCTGCGTCAGGGTGACTTGACACCGGCAACGGTGGAGCAGGTGGTGCGAGACGAGGCCTTGCTGATCTATCACTTCGCGCAGATGGAGGCGGGCCTGGCCAAGACCCTCGCGGCGCGGCCCGATAGAGGAGGCACGATCCAGCTGCAAGATGCCTTGGCGCCGGTGCGGAATTTTTTCGATCTCGTCGAGCGAGATGTGCTGCGCGTCCAACAGCTCAGCCCCACCTCGGCCGATGCGATCGCTCTAGCGGGCCAGTCTGCCGTGCAGGCCCAGTTCGCGCTGGCGCAGCGGCTGTTGCCGTTGTTGGATCAGCTGCTGCAGGAGCGCGTGCGCGACATGCAGACGGACATGGCGCTGCGCAGCGCGCTGATCGGTGTGCTGGTGCTGGTGACCTTTTATTTTGGCCTGGCCTTTTATCTGGTCAATCGGGGCGGGACGCGCTTGATCCAGCAGCACCTGGATCTGATGGCGCGGGGCGATCTGCGGGAAGCGCCGCCCAAGCCTTGGGGCCAGGACGAGCCCGCGCAGATCATTGCCAGTCTGCGTGTGACTTATGACTCGCTGCACGCACTGATTCGCAAGGTGCGTCATGCCGCCCGCGATCTGGCCAGTGCCAGCGAGGAAATCGCTCACGCTTCGCGTGACCTGGGGGCCCGTACCGAGGCCGCCGCCGCGGCGCTGGAGCAGCAGGCCAGTGCGATGGAGCAGATCGGTTCGCAGGTCGGGGCCACGGCGAAGCGGGCCCTGGAAGCGGCCCGCTTCGCCGGGGACAATGCACGTCTGGCATCGCAGGGACGTGGCGTCGTGGAATCGGTGGTGGTGACGATGCGTGACATCCAGGTCAGCAGCCAGCGCATCGCCGACATCACGCAGGTGATCGATGGCATCGCTTTTCAAACCAACATCTTGGCGCTCAACGCGGCGGTGGAGGCCGCACGCGCGGGAGAGGCAGGCCGCGGTTTTGCCGTGGTGGCTGGCGAGGTGCGTCAACTGGCACAGCGGAGTGCGCAGGCGGCCAAAGAAATCAAAAGCCTGATCGAAGACAGTGTCGGACGTGTCCACCAGGGTGCTGCGGTGGTGGAGGAGGCCGGCGGCACCATGGCTCAGCTGGTGCGCAATGCCGAAACCATCCATAATTTCATGGACGAGATTTCCGCAGCGGCCGGCGATCAGACCCGTGGGGTGGAACAAAGTGTGCAGGCGATTCAACACTTGGACGCCAGCACCCAGCAAAACGCCGCGCTGGTGGAGCAAACGTCGGCGGCTGCTGCGGCATTGGAACAACAGGCCCAGCGGTTGATGCAGGAAATCGGACGCTTCCGGCTGTGATGGCGCTGTTGGCGGGGCCTCAGCCCTCTAGGGTGGTCAGGGCGTTGCATCTGCTCTTGGATCGGGCGCTGCGGGACAGGTGTGGTCAACGGCCATCCAGCAGCCACGCGCCGTCGCGCCGCGCCGCGCCGCTGGCGCACAGGTCGTCGATCAGCGCTTCCAGCCAGTCGTCCAAGGGCAGGCTGCCGCCGTGGCTGGCATGCAGGCGTACCAGGTAGGGCACGGTGCGCGCCCAGGCGTGGACCGCCGCCAGCGGCTGGCGCTGCCATTGCAGCAGTTTGAATTTCAGCAGCACCTTCAGGCCGTAGCGCCGATGGCGGTCCGGGTCGGCCGCGAACTGCGTCAGCTTTTGCCGGGCAAGCGCCAGTGCGGCCGCCACCGGCGCAGCCGGCCCGGTGCTGCGGTGCCCCGCATCGCCAAACGGGCTGCCGTGGCCCGGGATGACCACACACGGGGCCAGCCGCTCGATCGTATCCAGCGTGGCGGCCACCGCGTCAAACCCGGGTTCGCCGTCCAGCTCCGGAAACACGACCCCAAAGCCGTGTTGCCACAGCGCATCGCCACTGATGAGGGTGCGTGAGTTGGGCTCAAACAGCATCACCGCGTCCGGATCGTGGCCCGGGGCGGCGTGAATGTCCCACGTGCGGCCGGCCAGCACGACGGTGTGCCCGGGCTGCAGCAGCCCATCGAAGGTAAAACGGGCACAGTCCTGCCCGGTGGCCCGGTACGACAGGCGCTGCTCGTCCCAGGCCCGTACCGCCTCGGCGCCCCCGGGCGGAATCAGCGTGCGCAGGCCCGGGTAGCGCGCCTGCAGCGCGGCGTTGCCGCCGCAGTGGTCGCTGTGCAGGTGGGTGTTGAGCAGCCGCTGCAGCGGCCGCCCGCCCAAGGCGTGCTCCACCAGCGCCAGGGTCTGCGCGGCGTGGGTGACGTAACCGCTGTCGATCAGTGCCGCCCCTTCAGGCCCCTCGCACAGGATGTTGTTGGCCGACAGCCAGCCGCGCTCGAACACGCGCACGCCGGGGGGAAGCGTGACGTGGGCCATCGAGGCGTACTCAGGCGGTGGCCCACGCCGAACCCGAGCCCGTCTGGCTGGCGGCAGCTGCGCACGGCTGCGCGGGGGCCTGGGCCTGCACGACGCGGTCGCGCCCCTGCGCCTTGGCTTGGTACAGTGCCGCGTCGGCGCGGGCGATGGCGCCTTCCAGGGCGCGTTCAGGGTCGGCCGGCTCGTCGTTGGGTAGCAGTTCGGTGACACCGATGCTGACCGTGTAGGCGGGCAGCCCCTCCTGAAGCGCCTGCGCGCGCACGCGCTCGGCCAGTGCGCAGCCGGCCTGCGCCCCGGTGTCGGGCAGCAACACGATGAATTCCTCGCCGCCATAGCGGCCGAAGCGGTCGGTGGCGCGCAGCGTGCGGCGCACCCGGTCCGCGAAGTCACGCAGCACCCGGTCGCCCATCGGGTGGCCGTGGGTGTCGTTGATGCGCTTGAAATGGTCCAAGTCCAGCATCAGCACCGTCAGCGGTGTGCCCTGGCGGCGCTGGCGCAGCACCTCGTGCAGCGCGGCCTTCCACCACGCCGCGCGCGTCATGGCCCCGGTCAGGCTGTCGTGCGTGGCCAGCTCGCGGATGTGCTCCTGCAGCCGTTGCTGCGCCAGCAGCACCAGGCCGATGCCCTCGCCCAGCAGCGAAAAGGCGTAGCTGGCCAGATAGACGTTCTGCAGCAGGGTGGGGGTGAACAGGTCGGCATCCGGCCGCTCCAGGTGTGCGGTGGCACTGCGCACTGCCAGCGCCAGTGCGCTGAAGGCCACCCACGCCAGCAAAAACTGGCTCGCAAAGCTGCGGTGATCGTGCCGCCAGACCAGGCGCAGGTGGGCCAGCTGGACCACCGCCATCAGGCCCGGCACGATGGTCAGCCGCAGGGGGTAGTTGGGCCATACGACGCTGAACACGAATAAGACGGCAGCGGTCAAACCGAGCCAGATCCATGGCCAGCGCGGCAGCGGCTCGCCCCAAAAGCGGCGCGAGCCCATGTACATCGCGATGGCCCCGCCGATGATGCAGCTGTTGCCCAGCACGATGCTGACCGGCGCACCGATCGCACCGCGCAGGGCCAGCAGCACCGTCCCCACAAAGATGATCGTGGGCCCGACGCCCCACCACGCGGCCGCTGGCAGCAGCGCGCGGTTTTGCCGCCACAGGTGCAGCAGCACCACCGAGGTCATCACCCCGATGGCCCCCAGCAGCAGCACCAAGGCCCGTAAGTCGAGCTCGCTCATGGCGCGCACCCCATCCGAAACGTCCCGCGCGGCCAGTGTAGCGCGGTCGTGTGGCGCCTCAAACCTTGCCGCGCAGCTCGCGGCGCAGGATTTTGCCGACGGTGCTCTTGGGCAGCTCCTCGCGAAACTCGATGTACTTGGGTCGCTTGTAGCCGGTCAGGTTGTCGTGGCAGAAGCGCATCACCTGCTCTTCGGTCAGTGTCGGGTCGCTGCGCACCACGTAGAGCTTGACCGCCTCGCCCGAGTGCGGATCGGGCACGCCCACCGCCGCGCACTCCAGCACCCCGGGGCAGGTGGACACCACGTTGTCGATCTCGGTCGGATAGACGTTGAAGCCCGAGACGATGATCATGTCCTTCTTGCGGTCGACGATGCGGATGTAGCCGCGCTCGTCCATGATGCCGACGTCGCCGGTGCGCATGTAGCCGTCGGCGGTGAAGACCTTGGCGGTTTCTTCCGGCTTGTTGTAGTAGCCGCTCATCACGTTGGGGCCGCGGATGCAGATCTCGCCCACGCTGCCGGGCGGCAGGTCGTGCCCGTCGTCGTCCTTGATGGCGATGTCCACGCTGGGCAGCGGCAGGCCGATGGTGCCGGTGAACTCGGTGTTGGTGACCGGGTTGTTGGTGCCGATGGCGCAGGTTTCGCTCATGCCCCAGCCCTCGATCATCGTGCAGCCGGTGACCTTCTTCCACTGGCGCGCGGTGCCCTCGCTGGCGGCCATGCCGCCGGCCTGCGACAGCACCAGCGACGAAAAGTCCAGTTGCCGAAACCGTGCATTGGCCAGCAGCCCGTTGAACAGCGTGTTGACCGCCGGCAGCACGTGAAAGGGCCGGCTTTTGAGCACCTCGACGAACTTGGGGATGTCGCGCGGGTTGGGGATCAGCGTGGCGTGCGCCCCCTGGCGCATGACCAGCAGCATCAGCGTCAGCGCAAAGATGTGGTACAGCGGCAGCGCCATGATGTGGTTGGTGCGGCGCACGTCGCCCACCCGGTCCAGCGCGGGCTGGAACCAGGCTTCGGCCTGCAGGATGGCGGCCACGACGTTGCCGTGGGTCAGCACCGCGCCCTTGGACAGGCCGGTGGTGCCGCCCGTGTACTGCAAAAAGGCGATGCTGTCGCGGTGGACGGCTGCGGGTTTCAGGCTGTGCGAAGAGCCGCTTTCCAACGCCCGGCGCAACGGCACGATGGTGCGCGGCCCAAGCGGTCCGAGCAGCGGCAGCTTGAACGCCGGCACCAGCTTGGCCACATGGCGCACGAGGAAGGTCATCCAGCGCCCGTACCACGGGCCCAGCAGGTCGCCGAAGCTGCTCAGCACCACATGCCGCACCGGGGTGCGGTCGATCACCTCCTCCAGGGTGTGGGCGAAGTTTTCCAGGATGACGATCGCCTCGGCGCCGGAGTCCTTGAGCTGGTGCTCCAGCTCGCGCGCGGTGTAGAGGGGGTTGACGTTGACGCAGGTGTAGCCCGCGCGCAGCACCGCGGCCATCGTGACCAGAAACTGCGGCAGGTTGGGCAGCATGATGGCCACGCGCGTGCCCGTGGGCAGGCCCAGCGACTGCAGATAGGCGCCCAGGGCCGCGCTGT